>NZ_CAJCKD010000013.1:0-88004 GCF_903970855.1 Curtobacterium sp. ME12 | reverse complement strand
ACCGAGGACGAGCACGTCGCGCTCCTCGGGGTCGCGGAGGCCATGCTCGGCAAGCGCCTGCTCGGCTTCGCCGCGCGGTACCTCGCGGCGCTCCGTCCGTTCCGGACGACGCCGAACGAGGTCCGCCGGCTCCGGCTGCAGTACTCGGCCGAGTACCTCAGCGGTGACGCCGTGCACGCGGACGAGCTGCTCGTCCCCGTCGACGCGACCGACCCGGCCGAGGTGGACGCCGTCGCCGGGCTGATGGCCATGGTGGCGTGCTTCCGCGCCGAGGCGTGGGAGCTCGACCAGGCCAAGGACCTGCTGCACCGGATCGAACCGCTCGAGGGGTCGGCGTCCGCGCACACCCTCGAGATCGCGACGACCGCGCGGGAGCTCATCGCCGCCGTGGACGGCGCACTGCCGCCCGACACCGAGCTGCACGACGGGCTCGCGACGTCGGAGCTCGTGGCGATGTCGGACCCGGCCCTGCTGCTCCTCGCCCACGCGCTGAGCATCGGCGAGCGCTACCGGAGCGCGCGACGAGTGTTCGCACTCGTGCTCGCCCGGGGGCAGGAGACCGCGGCGGTGTGGACCGAGGCGGCCCGCTACCTGACGGCCGAGAACGAGGTGCGCTCCGGCAACTTCCGGCAGGCGCTCCGCGCGATCGACGTGTGGGAGTCCGGTTCGTCCGTCGCCGAGCGGTTGCGTGAGCCCTCGCGGGCGATCGCCGTCGCGTGGCGGCACTTCGCCGAGGGCCGTTCCGCCGAGGCGCTCGACGTCGTGGACCGGTGCCTCGAGCACCGATCGACGAGTCGTCTCTGGGGAGCGACGGCGAAGCTGCACGCGCTTCGCGGCAAGGTCCTGCTGCTCGACGGCCGCCTCGACGAGGCCGCCACCGCGCTCGAGGCCGCCGACGCCGTCGGTCGGTCGCTCCGGAACCCCGCGGTGCTCCGACACCTCGGCGACCTGGTCGAGGCGTACGTGCGCCTCGGACGGATCGACGACGCGCGCACGATCACGGCCCGCCTGGCGGCGGACCACCATGCCCGTCCCGGGCGCTGGGGTGCCCTGGTGCTGGCGCGGAGCCTCGCGCTCGTCGCCGACGACACCACCCGCGAGCCGGCCCGTCGCCGCGCGCTGGAGCTGTTCCAGCCGCACGACTCGCAGTACGAGCGGGCTCGCACGTTCGCCGCGCTGGCCGCGGTCGGCAACCCGGCGGAACGTCCGCGTCTCGGCGCGGCGGCCGCAGCGGCGTACGAGGCGGCCGGCCTGCGTCGACCGCTGGTGACGCCGGCACCGGCTGCGGCGATGCCGCAGTTCGGCACGGGCTCGTCGTCGATCCGGTCCGCACCGGCGCTCTCGCCGGCGTTCCCCGGGACGCCGCGCAGTGCCCCCGACGCGTCGGCGGTGCTCACGTCGCTGACCGCCGAGGAGCGTGCGGTGGTGCAGAAGGTCACCGAGGGGTACCGCAACCGCGAGATCGCCTCGTCGCTGTTCATGTCGCAGCGCACGGTGGAGCTGCGGCTCACGCAGATCTACCGCAAGGTCGGCGCGCGGTCGCGATCGCACCTGGTCGCGCTGCTCACGTAGGAGACGCACCACAGGACGCACAGGAGGCCCGGTACCAGCTGGTACCGGGCCTCCCGTCCGCGCGCCCTCCGCTCGCTGTCACGGCGGTTGCGGGAGTCCGCACGCGACCGCAGCGCGGAGTGCCCCGCACGCGGGGAACCGCAAGAGCGTCCGACGGGTGTTGCCGTGCGGTCGGCGGCGGGTGAGGCTTCTCCTGCACCGACCGCCGTGCCCCTCCCCCGGGGGCCAGCCCGCGCTACCCGAGTCCGGTACCCGAACCCCTCGGCCCAACGACACCGACGTCCGTCCTCGCCTGATCCGAGGACGGGCGTCGGTTCCCGGGCCGGGAGGCCCCGGACGCGCGGCAGACCCGACGGCGGTCGGTGCCGCACCAGTCCCGACCTCCCCGTTCCACCCACCCTCGTTCCCCCGAAGGGACAGCCGATGTGCGGCATCATCGCGGCCCGCGTGTCTGACGACGCGACCCCCTACCTGCTCGACGGACTCGAACGACTCGAGTACCGCGGGTACGACTCCGCCGGCATCGCCGTCCGGACGGCCGTCGGCCGCACCGAGACCATCCGCTCGGTCTCCCGAGTCGGCGACCTGCGCACGCTCGTCGCGGCACGCTCGGGTGACGCGCTCACCGGCGTCGGCATCGGTCACACCCGCTGGGCCACACACGGTGCCGTGCGCGAGGCGAACGCGCACCCGCACGCCGACTGCACGGGCCGGATCTCGATCGTGCACAACGGCATCATCGAGAACGCGGAGCGGCTGCGGCAGATGCTCGAGGCCCAGGGCCACCGTTTCCGGTCCGACGTCGACTCCGAGGTCATCGCGCACCTGGTCGAGCGGGCCCTGGCGGTCGACCCGGACCTGATGCTCGCGGTGCAGATCGCGACGGCGCAGCTCGAGGGCTCGTGGGCGATCGTGGTCCTGGACGCCCGCGACGGCCGCATGGTCGTGGCGGCGGACCGTTCGCCGCTCGTCGTCGCCCGCTCCGGCCGCGGTGACTTCGTGGCGAGCGACATCGGCGCGATCGCCGAGTGGTGCGAGACGTTCGTGGCGCTGCGCGACGGCGACGTCGTGGAGCTCGGTGAGGCCTGGACCTGGTCGTCCGACGGCATCACGGTGCCGGTGCCGTTCCCCACGCCGTCCCCGTTCGCCGCCGCCGCGCTCGACCTCGGCGACCACACCGACCACATGGCGAAGGAGATCGACGAGCAGGCCGACGTCGTCGCGACGATCCTGGACCGGGTGACCCGCCGCACCGCCGACGGCAGCATGTGGGTGGGCCTCGGCCTGGCCGGCTTCCACCGGCTGGCGATCGTCGCCTGCGGCACGTCGCTGAACGCGGGCCAGGTGATCGCGACCGCACTGCGCGGGATCGGCGGCGTGCCGACCGACATCGTCGTCGCGAGCGAGGCCGACCAGGCCGTGCTCGGTCCGGGCACCCTGGTCGTCGCGATCAGCCAGTCCGGAGAGACCGCTGACGTGCTCCGCGCCCTGGACCGGTTCGAGGACCGCCACCCGGTGCTCGCGCTGACGAACAACATGCACTCCTCGCTCGCCCGACGGGCCGACGCCGTGCTGGACTGCCACGCCGGTCCGGAGATCGGTGTCGCCGCAACGAAGACGTTCACGGCGCAGGTCGTCGTCGGCGTCGCGGCGATGATCTCCGCGATGGTCGCCTCCGGCCGGATCGAACCGTCGCGCGCGCAGGTGCTCGTCGACGAGCTGCTCGACCTGCCGGCACGGATCGAGCACGCCGCGCGGGTGTCAGCCGAGCGGATGCCGCTGCTGGTGTCGAGTGTCAAGGAGGCGACGGGCTTCCTGTTCCTCGGCCGCGGCGCCGGACTGCCGTACGCCGCCGAGGGCGCCCTGAAGCTCAAGGAGCTCAGTTACCGCTGGGCCGAGGCCTACCCAGCCGGCGAACTCAAGCACGGGCCGCTCGCGCTGGTGGACGACGGCACCCCGGTGGTCGTCATCGACCACGGTGAACCGAAGATCCGGTCGGCGATCGCCGAGGTCCGGGCCCGTGGCGGCTTCGTCATCACGATCGGCGGCGAGTCCGCGGACATCCCCGCGCTCGGCCGCCGTGGCACCGGCGACCTGGCCTGGGGTGCGATGACCGCGCCGTGGGGTCCGCTCGAGGCCGTCGTACCGCTGCAGATGCTGGCCCGCGAACTGGCCCTGCAGCTCGGGTGCGACGTCGACAAACCACGGAACCTCGCGAAGTCGGTGACGGTCGAATAGCCGGGCGCCGACGCGTGAACCGCCTGACGGTCTTCCTCGCCGTCCTCACCGCCCTGGCGATCGCCGGCACCGTGGTCCTGGTCACGGTGGTGCTGACGACGCCCGTGCTCCCCTGACGCCGATCCCGCAGGGTCTTCCTGGGCGGGGCTGCGATGCTGGTCACTTGACCACCGCAGCCCCGCCCCTCGTCTTCGTCGCGCTCCTCGTCGGCGCCGTCCTGCCGTTCGTGCCGTTCGTCGGCCGGGTGGCCCGCATCGCCGCGACCATCGCGCACGAGGTCGGGCACGCGATCGTCGTCGTGCCGTTCGGCGGCCGGATCCAGCGGATCGAGCTGCACCCGGACGGGTCCGGCGAGGCCTGGGTCCAGCTCGGCCGGGTGCCCGGCGGCATCCGGTGGCTCGTCCGGATCCTGAACCTGTACGCCGGCTACAGCGCACCCCTGTGGGCGGGGGTGCTCCTGGTGACCGGGGTGCTGCACGGCTCCCGCTGGCTGCCCGTGGTGGTACTGACGATCATCGGGCTCGTGGCGCTGGCGTTCGTCCGGAACTGGTTCGGCCTGCTCGTCGTGCTCGGCTTCGACGCGCTCGCCCTGTGGGTGGCCTTGCGCCCGTCCGAGGCCACCGTCCTGGTGGTCGCCGCAGTCGGGGCGTTCTTCGTCGTCGACGGCCTGCGCTCGGTGGTGCAGGTCGGTCGCTGGCTGGTCACCGGCGCCCGGGTGCAGACGGACTTCCACATCGCCGCGGCCGAGATGCGGGTGCCGGCGTCCATGTGGTTCGTGCTGTTCGTCGTCGTGAACGCCGTCGCCGTGTGGCTGGCGCGCGAGCCGCTGCTCCAGGTCTGGGACACCGTCGCCACCGGGGTCCGCTCGCTCGTCTGAGGCTGCTCGCGTAACCGGGGGCCGCAATCGCCTGTCCGCGCCGAGGGGCTGCGAGGCTACCGCCAGACGACCCCCGGAGGTGTCCCATGGCGACCGACGACCACGGCTTCGCGACCGAGCAGGTGCACGGCGGCTTCGTGCCCGACGCCGGGCACGGCGCCCGCGTCCCCGCGATCCACATGTCCTCCGGGTTCCTGTTCGACGACTTCGACCAAGCCCGCGACCGCTTCGCCGACACCGACGACGGCTACACCTACACGCGCCTCGGCAACCCCACGAACGCCGACGTCGAGCGTCGCGTGGCGCTGCTCGAACGCGGCGTCCAGGCGATCCTGGTCGGCAGCGGTCAGGCGGCGGCGACCGTGGCGTTCCTCGGTCTACTGCAGGCCGGCGACCACGTCGTCAGCGCCCGGAGCATCTACGAGGGCACCCGCGGGCTGCTGCTGCAGAACCTCGGCCGGCTCGGCATCGAGGTCGACTTCGTCACCGACGCCCGCGACCTCGACGCCTGGGCCGCCGCGGTCCGACCGAATACGAAGGCGTTCTTCGCCGAGACCATCCCGAACCCGAAGAACGACGTCCTCGACATCACCGGCGTCGCGGAGACCGCGCACCGCGCCGGCGTCCCGCTGATCGTCGACAACACCCTCGCCACGCCGTACCTGGTGCGCCCGGTCGAGCACGGTGCCGACATCGTCGTGCACTCGGCGTCGAAGTTCCTGTCCGGGCACGGAGCCGGACTCGGCGGCGTGGTCGTCGACGGCGGCCGGTTCGACTGGACCGCCGCCCCCGAGCGCTGGACGCACCTGACCAGCCCCGAACGGTCCCTCGGCGGCGAGAGCTACGTCGAGCGGTACGGCAACCGGGCGTTCGCCGTGTTCGCCCGCGACGTCGTCGCCGCACGCATCGGTCCGGCGCCGTCCCCGTTCAACGCGTTCCTGCTCCGGCAGGGCATCGAGACGCTGTCGCTGCGGGTGGAACGCCACTGCGCGAACGCGCTGACCGTCGCGTCCTGGCTGGACCAGCAGCCGGAGGTGACGAGCGTCGACCACGCGGGCCTGGCCTCCAGTCCCTTCCACGACCTCGCCCGACGCTACCTGCCCCGAGGGGCCGGGTCCGTCTTCGCCTTCACGCTCGCCGGTGGCGAAGCCGCCGCGCGGGCGTTCATCGACGCCGTGCAGCTGTTCAGCCGGATGACACACCTGGGCGACGTCCGCTCGCTGATCCTGCACCCGGCGACCACCACGCACGCCGGCCGCACGCCGGAAGAGCGAGCCGAGCAGGGCATCGACGACGGCCTGATCCGCCTGTCGGTCGGCATCGAGGACGTCGCGGACCTGCTCCGCGACCTGGAACGCGGGCTCGCCGCGGTGCGGTCCGCAGACGCAGCCACCGGCCTGGAGGCGCGAGGAGCGTCGGACGCGCACCGCACGGCAGTCGGTGGGCAGGCCCTCGACCGGCAGGAGCGCTGAATGGCCGAGCTGCAGCACTTCGGGTACTTCTTCTCGCGCGGCTTCGGCCCGCAGGCGTGGGGACGGTCCGACTGGGACTGGGGGCACGACTGGACGAAACCGGACCTGTACCAGCAGTCCGTCCGGACGCTCGAGCAGGCCGGCATGGACCTGGTCATCGCCGAGGACGCCGTCTCGCTCGGCTCCCCCGCGACCCTCGACCTGCGCATCCGGCAGGCGTACGGCGGCCCGAAGCACGACCCCCTGCTGCTCGCCCCGTACCTGTTCGCCGCCACCTCGCACATCGGCATCGCTCCGACCGTCAACGCGGGGATCACCCCGCCGTACCTGGCGGCCCGGCAGTTCGCGACCCTGGCGCACCTGTCCTCCGACCGGTTGGGCATCAACGTCGTCACCGACGTCGGCAGCGCACGGCACGCCGGCTTGCAGCCGCTGCCGCACGACCAGGCGTACGACCGCGCCGAGGAGTGGATCACCCTGCTCCGTCGGCTCTGGCACTCGTGGGGCGACGCGTACGTCGGCGCACCGGACTCCTGGCACTTCGCGGACGGCGACGCCCTGGACGCGTTCCACCACGAGGGCGCCCACTTCACCGCGGACGGTCCGCTCAACGCCCTGCCGCTGGCGTCGGACCCCGTGGTCGTCTCCCCCGGTGGCTCGGGTCGAGGGCTCGCGTTCGCCGGCACCCACTCGGACGTGCAGCTCGCGCTCGCGCCGCTGTCCGCCGACGCGGTGACGGACTACCGCGCCCGGGTGCTCGCGGCTGCGGAAGCCGCAGGGCGGTCGACCGCGGACCTGCGGATCCTGTTCGTGCTCAAGCCCGTGATCGTGTCCTCGCAGGAGGAGGCCGACCGCATCGTCGCGGCGTCCGAGCACCCCTCCGACGACGCGCTGCGTGCGGCGGCGATCGCGTGGTCGAGTGACTCCGAGACCGACCTGCTCGCGCTCGACCTGGACGCACCGGTGCCCGACGGGACCTTCGGCGAGCATGTCTCGGCCGGCACGATCCGCGGGCTGCTCGGGGACACCCCGGACGCACCGCTGCGCGAGCTGCTCACCCGCAAGGCGCGGCAGGGGCGGATCCGGTCACGCTCGGGTTTCGTGGGGACCGCCGATGAGTTCGCGGACTTCATCGAGGAGCTCGGCAGCGACGCCGACAACGACGGCATCATCTTCTCGGGCGACCTGCACCCGGCGCAGATCCACCGGATGCTCGGCGACCTGGTGCCCGTGCTCCGGCGCCGTGGGCTCCTGCGAAGGGAGTACGGCGCCGGAGGAATCCGGGCGAACCTGTTCGACTTCTAGCGGGGCGGCTGCGAGCTACTGCTTCTTGGACTTCTTGGAGTCGTCCTGCTTCTTGGACTTCTTCTTGTCGTCGTCCTGCTTCTTGGACTTCTTCTTGTCGTCGTCCTGCTTCTTGGACTTCTTCTTGACGTCGTCCTTCTTCTTGGACTTCTTCTCGTCGTCGTCCTTCTTCTTCTTCTTCTTGGACTTCTTCTTCTCGTCGTCCTGCTTCTTCGACTTCGCCTTGCTCGCACCCGCCGGCAGCGGCAGGACGGCCGACACGGCCTCCGGCGACTCCACCCCGTCGATCGGCTCGACGACCACTGCCGAGCCGGTGTCCAGCTCGACGTCGACCGCGTGCTCCTCGAGCACCGGTGCCAGGGCATCGGCGACCCGCTCGACCGACAGGACCGCGTCCGCCTCGGCCAGTCGGAGCAACGCCTGCGCGGTCCGCACCCGGGTGGTCGTCTTGCGCTCGAGGACGTCGGACCGCGCCCCTTGAAGGAACGTGCGCAGCGCGCGTTCCACGGTGGAACGTCCGCGCGGGGCAGCGCGGTCGAGCCGATCGAGTTCCCCGGCGACGCCGGAGACGTCGTCGGCGACGTGCTCGTGGCGGACCGACTCGATGAGCGCGGCGATGGCGGCCGCGGCACGTTCGACCCCGGCGGAGCGCTGGTCGAGCACGACGAGCATCTCGACCACCGAGCCGTACGTCACGGTCTCGAGCCGCACCGGTTCGGCACCACGACCGCGCACGATCAGGCGGGTGTCGGGGTTCGGCAGCCATGCGGCGAGGGCGGCGACCGTGGCGACGGAGCCGACGATCCGCTCGTACTCGCTGAGCACCACTCGTTCCTGCTCCCGCAGACGGACACGGATCGCGATCTCCTGCACCACGTGCTGACCTCTCGTTCGGGTTCGACGCGAGCGTGTTCTGCGCGCCTGCTCCGGAGCGTAGTCCTCGGACGTCGCGGAACAGCGAACGCCCCGGCACTGTCCAGGGGACGGTGCCGGGGCGTTCAGGTGGCGCAGCATGACAGCGGCTCGTCGTCCGGCGAATGGTGGAGATGGGGGGAATCGAACCCCCGTCCATCGCTGCAATTCGACGTCTTCTACGGGCGTATCCGGATGGTTCGTTCTGCTCGGCCCCGTCCTTTGCTACCGGCTTCTAGGACGACGGGCCCAGTCTCAGTGCAAGTCCCGCACGGCCCTGAGGCGCAACCGTGCAGCGAGTCCTCTGGATGACGCCGGGATCAGGTTAGAAGACGGTCACCTGGCCGACGGACTTCATGTGCTGGGCTGCTTACGCAGCGAGAGCGAAGTCAGTGCGCTTGGAATTGGCACTTGTTGTTTTCCACGGATCGTTAACGAGATAACCGTGGGTCCTCGGCCCGCTTCCCGTCGGCACACAGGCAATGTCGAAACCGATCATCCCCATGCGGGCCGGACGTGCGAGCCGCTGTCACGCTGTTCAGTTGCCAATGCTCCTGTCGGAGCAGTCCCTCAGTCTAGCCGAGGAGGCGCATCGGCGCTACTCGCCGACGCGGTTCCGGGTGCGCATGGCCCGCTCGGCCTCACGCTTGTCGGTCTTCTCGCGCAGGGCCTGACGCTTGTCGAACTCGCGCTTGCCCTTCGCCACGGCGATCTCGATCTTGGCGCGACCGTCGTGGAAGTAGATCTGCAGCGGCACGAGGGTGTAGCCGCCCTGGGCGGTCTTGTGCGAGATCTTCACGATCTGCTGCTTGTGCAGGAGCAGCTTGCGCTTCCGTCGGGGCGAGTGGTTGTTCCACGTGCCCTCGGTGTACTCCGGGATGTGTACGGCGTCGATCCACGCTTCGCCACCGTCGATGTAGGCGTACCCGTCGACCAGGGACGCGCGCCCCATCCGCAGCGACTTCACCTCGGTGCCGGACAGGACCATGCCCGCTTCGTACGTGTCCTCGATGAGGTAGTCGTGCCGGGCGCGACGGTTCGTCGCGACGATCTTCTCCCCGCGTTCCTTCGCCATGACGACTCCTCTCGATGGTGACCGGTGCAGTGCGCGGCACGGGTGGTTCCGCGCAGCCCCACAGACTACTCAACACGAAGCGGGCGGCGCACCTTCCCGGCGCGCCGCCCGTTCGCGGATGCTGGCTGCGTCAGACCTTCAGGTACCGGCGGATGGCGATCGACGCCGACGCCGCGGCGAGGAGCACCCCGATCACGATCACCGCCGGGACCACGATGGCCGCGTCGCCCATGCCGATGAACGCCGTGCCGGTGAAGCGCTCCGCCAGGAAGTTCCGGACGAAGAACCAGACCACGGCGGTGATCGCGCCTCCGGCCAGGACGGCTCCGATGGCGGCGGCGATCACCCCCTCGAGCACGAACGGTGTCTGGATGAACCGGTTCGACGCACCGACGAGCCGCATGATGCCGAGCTCTCGCCGTCGACTGAACGCCGACAGGCGGATCGTCGTCGCGATGAGCAGCACCGCCGCCACGAGCATGAGCGCCGCGATGCCGATCGCCGTGTACGACGAGGCGTTGAGCAGGTTGAAGATCGGCTGCAGGTACCCGCGTTGATCGACGACGCTCTGCACGCCGGCGACCTTCGACAGGCTCTCGACCAGGACGTCGGCCTGCGAGGGGTTCTTCAGGTTCACCCAGAAGGTCTCGTTCAGGTACTCCGGCTTGA
Organism: Curtobacterium sp. ME12; assembly: GCF_903970855.1. NCBI lineage: Bacteria > Bacillati > Actinomycetota > Actinomycetes > Micrococcales > Microbacteriaceae > Curtobacterium > Curtobacterium sp. ME12. Next base: position 77,884 of record NZ_CAJCKD010000013.1, on the reverse strand, counting down.
CGAACTCCGTCGCCGCCGAGTCCTTGAACTGCTCCTTGAACCGGGTGAATGCCTGGTCCTGGTTCTCGTAGTAGGTCTTCTCGATGTACGGCTTGAGCGTCGACGAGTCGAGCTGCGCCTGGACCTGCTCGCGCTGGTCCGCGGTGGCCTTCGCGCCGGTGCAGTTGCCCGTGGTGTCGGTGTCGGTGCACAGGTAGACGGCGACCTGCGCCCGGTCGTACCAGTACCCCTTCATCTGGTTGATCTGCATCTGGAGCAGGATCGCCGTACCGACGAACGTCAGGGAGATGAAGGTCACGAGGACGACCGAGACGACCATCGACGCATTGCGCCGCAGGCCCGAGCCGACCTCGGACATGACGAGCCCGAGCCTCATCGGATGAGCCCCGGGATCGTCTGAATGCCGGTGGTGTTGGACACGGTGCCTCGCTGGATCGGGACGGCCTGGGTCTGGTAGCCGCCGGACTGTTCGTCGCGCAGGACGGTGCCGTTCGAGAGCTCGATGACCCGACGCTGCATCTGGTTCACGATGCTGGCGTCGTGGGTCGCCATCAGCACGGTGGTGCCTCCCTGGTTGATGCGTTCGAGGAGCGCCATGATGCCGGCGGACGTGGTGGGGTCCAGGTTCCCGGTGGGCTCGTCGGCCAGCAGGATCGCCGGCTTGTTCACGACGGCGCGGGCGATGGCCACACGCTGCTGCTCACCACCGGAGAGTTCGTGCGGCATGCGGGTGGCCTTGCCGGCGAGACCGACGAGCTTCAGCACGTCGGTCACGGCCTCACTGATGAAGCCCTTGCTCTTGCCGATCACCTGCAGCGAGAACGCCACGTTGTCGAACACGTTCTTGTTCGGCAGCAGACGGAAGTCCTGGAAGACCACGCCGAGGTTCCGGCGGAAGTAGGGGACCTTCCGCGATGCCAGGGACCCGAGGCGCTGCCCGAGCACGTGGATCTGCCCGCTGGTGGGCTTCTCCTCCTTGAGCACGAGGCGCAGGAAGCTGGACTTGCCGGAACCGGACGCGCCCACGAGGAACACGAACTCACCCTTGAGGATCTCGAGGGTGAGGTTGTCGAGCGCCGGACTCGGGTTGCCCGAGTAGACCTTGGTGACCTGGTCGAATTTGATCATGACCGGATCAGGGTAGGTCGCCCCGCTCGGAAAGCAAGCGAGGCGCGCGGCTCACGAACCCCTACTCGGCGGCGGATTGCTTGCGCCAGCGGATGCCCGCGTTGATGAAGCCGTCCAGATCGCCGTCGAACACGGCTGAGGGGTTGTTCACCTCGTGCTCCGTCCGGAGGTCCTTGACCATCTGGTACGGCGCAAGGACGTAGGAGCGGATCTGGTCGCCCCAGCTCGCCGTGATGTTGCCGGCGAGTTCCTTCTTCTTCGCGTTCTCCTCTTCCTTCTTGAGGAGGAGCAGGCGTGACTGCAGCACGCGCATGGCGGCCGCACGGTTCTGGATCTGCGACTTCTCGTTCTGCATCGAGACGACGGTGCCGGTCGGGATGTGCGTCAGGCGCACCGCGGAGTCGGTCGTGTTGACGGACTGCCCGCCGGGGCCCGACGAGCGGAACACGTCGACGCGGATGTCGTTCTCGGGGATGTCGATGACCGCGGTCTCCGGCATGAGCGGGATGACCTCGACCGCGGCGAAGGACGTCTGGCGCTTGCCCGCGGCACCGAACGGCGACATCCGCACCAGGCGGTGGGTGCCGGCCTCGACCGACAGCGTGCCGAACGCGTGCGGGGCGTCGATCTCGAACGTCGCGGACTTGATGCCCGCTTCTTCGGCGTACGAGGTGTCCATCACGGTGGTCTTGTAGCCGTGCTGTTCGGCGTACCGGAGGTACATGCGGAGGAGCATCTCGGCGAAGTCCGCCGCGTCGACGCCGCCGGCACCAGCCCGGATCGTGATGACCGCCGGACGGTCGTCGTACTCGCCGTCGAGGAGCGTCTGCACCTCGAAGTCGCCGATCATCTTCTGGATCGCCTTGAGCTCGGCGAGCGCTTCGTCGGCGGACTCCTGGTCGTCGCCCTCGTTCGCCATCTCGACCAGTACCTCGAGGTCGTCGATGCGCTGCTCGGTGTCGGTGATCTTCTTCAGCTCCGACTGGCGGTGCGAGAGCGCGCTCGTCACCTGCTGCGCGTGGTCGACGTCGTCCCAGAGGTCCTGGGCCCCGGCCTGCTCGCTGAGGTCGGCGATCTCACGCTGCAGGCGGTCGACGTCGACCACCGAGCGGATGTTGCCGAAGGTCTCGCGAAGGGCGGAGAGCTGCTCGGTGAAGTCCAGTTCGACCATGGTCATCGATCCTACCGGCGCGAGTCCGACTCGGCCGACCGGGAGGCCCGGTGTGGGCCCGCCCCGCTGGTCACGGTCCCTCTCCGCGTGCCTCGCACCCCGCCCCGGCCCCGGGTGAGCGGCGCTTCGTCATCCGGGCCTCCGGTGCGACCTGGCGATCGCGTACCGTCGCAGCCGCACGCCCCCGCGGCACTCGGTCGACAACAGGACGGCGTCGTAGTGCTCCAACACTCCGATGGAGCCGTCGTCGTCATCGCGGCAGACGGCGACCACCGGGTCGATCCCGACGCGCGAGGCGTGCGCGAGCACCTGGCCCAGCGCCCACGTCGCCACGCCCCGGCCCCTCGCCGACGGGCGGATCCCGTACCCGACGTGGCCGAACCGCTGCACGCCGGCCGCGTCCCCCGGGGCCCGGAGCGCGATCCCGCCCAGGACGCGGCCGTCCTCGACGATCCACCAGAGCGCCCCGGGTCTGGCGTGCAGTCGGCCCACCCAGGTGCGGAAGCCGTCCTCGTCGCCGACGTCGTCGTGGGCGGTGATCCCGAAACCGTCCTCGTGCACGCCCGACCCCCACTCGGCATGCGCTTCGGCCCATGCCTCGTACAACGCCGTCTGCGGTCTCACCAACTCGAGCATGTCCAAGTATCACAACGATGCGGGTCGGTGGCGATCCCCTCGTGCGGATCCGACGCCGGTCGCTTCCGGGGTCGCGCCCGTGACCCGTTCCGACCGTGACCCGTAGAGTCGAGAGACTCTCGACGTCAGGACCAGAACGATGACCAGCCCCACCACCGACCCAGCCGGAGCCGAGCGGTGGGCAGCCGCCGCCCGGCTCGCCGACGGCCAGAGCGACGACGGGCTCCGCCGTCGCCGGACCCGCGTGTTCGTGTGGGTGGGGGCACTCGTCCTGGTGTCGTGGGCGGTCGGGGTGGTCCTGGCGCTGGTGCTGGCGCCGACCACCGGGAGCAGCCACGCGAGTGGCGGCGATGGCGTGCAGCTGCTCGTCCAGCTCCTGCTGTTGCTGCTCGGGCTGGTCGTCGGCGTCGTCGGTTTCGTGTGGGCCTACCGCTCCGGTCACTACGTCACTCGCTGGCGTTCAGTGAGCAGCCCGCTCTCCCGCGCGGAGCAGCGGTCGGTGCGGCGTCAGATCGCCGGCAAGGAGCCGATCGACGACGAGCACGCGGACATCGTCTTCGCGGTGGCCGTGCAGAACCGTCGAGCCACCCTCGGCATCCTGCCGGTCGTCGGCGCGGTGATGCTGTTCGCCGCGTCGACGGCGGTGAGCACGGACAGTCTGCCCATCAAGCTGGTCGAGCTCGTCGCGTCGTTCGCGGCGGTGCTCGGGCTCGTCCAACTGCTCGTGCAGTACCGACGAGCCGGGCGGTTCCTCTCGGAGCACGCCCTCAGCTGACGCCGTCCGACTGGCCGTCCGGAACGCTCGGCTGTCGGCGGCGTCGGTCCCTCAGGACCAGCAGGAGACCGACCAACGACGCGGCGCTCCCGAGGAACACCCCCGCTCCGACCCACGTCGTGACGGACGCGCCGTGCCCGAACACCGCGTTGATGAGCATGCCGAGTCCGACCGCCACGCCCGTGAGCAACACCGCGCACGTCGGTTCGAGCCACGGAGGCGACAGGAGCGAGCGTCGATCGACGGGGAGGCCGCGGTCCAGTCGAGCGCGCGCCGCGCGCTCACGGTCCTGGATCGCGATCCCGATCGTCGGCCCCCAGAACGCCACCGTGGCCTGGCTGCCGCCTGGATCGACCAGGATCAGGATCGCCATCGTCGCCACCGCACCGCCGAGGTACCACCAGGGGAAGACCCGACGGAGCGGGACAGCCCAGCGGCTGTCCCGCCGGGCGCCGTTCCGAGGATGGTGCTCGCCGCTGCTCGTGGCCACGGTCATCGCTCCCGGCGCAGCCCTCGGATGAGCGGGGCGGTGCACACCAGCATCGTGCCGGAGACCAGCACCGCGCCTCCGAGGACGGCCGTCGGTGTCCTTCCTGCGGCCACGAGCAGGACGATCCCGATGAGCGCGAGCGGAGCACCGACGAGCAGCCCCACCAGATCGGCGCTGCCCTGTGGTTTCGGAGTGGTCACGAGCTCAGGCTACTGGCGGACGTCAGTCCACTTCGCCGCTCCCGGTGACGACTTCCGCAGCGCGGTCACGTGTCCGAGACCGCGCGACCGCCAGTGCCTGCTCAGCCGACGCGAGGAGCACCGGGTCACTGGCCTGCCTGAGCGCGACGGCGAGTGTGAAGTCCTCGACGGCACGGTCGACGATCCCGGCTGCGAGCAGCGCCTTGCCTCGGTGTTGCCGCATCGCGGCTTCGCGAGTCGTGCCGATGCACTCGGCGACGAGGAAGTCGTACTCGTGCACGGCGGTGCAGGTGTCGCCGAGGTCACGGTGGCAGTCGGCCCGTGATGCTCGGACACGCTGCGTCGGGGCGACCCGTTCGAGACGACGAAGCGCGTCGTCCGCCTTGCCGGTCCACAGCAACTCGATCTCCTCACGGAGCGGGTCGTCTGCCAATCCTGCGCGGAACGCAGCGAGGTCGGTGATGACCGGACGGAGATCGGCGGACCGGATCCGCCACCCGGGGCCGCCCTCGACGTCGTGCGTGGTGGCTGTCCCCCGGGTGTTCGGCGTTCGAGGCTCCGGGATGCGCGCCGTCACGGGCGTCCCTTCCGGAACGGAAACCGGAACGACCGTCGCCGAGCCGCCACGGGCCGGAGCCCCTGCGCCAAGCGCGTCAGCTCCGCTCGTAGGTCCGCATCGACGGTCGGCACCCCGACACCTGGGTGCCGAGGGAACGGGTTGCCCTCGACCCCGATCACGGTCAGTGCGGCGTGGGCGTGTCCGGATGCCGATTCCGGGTCGCCGAGCCGGCTCGCGACGCGGGCCCGCGCTGTCAGGTACCGGACGACACGGTCGCGGAAGAACGCCGTCCTCCGGACCGAGTCCTCGGCGCCGGCGAGCAGTGCGTCCGCCTCGGCGAGCGACGAGGGATCGCCGAGCTGCAGGAGCACCTCGGCCAGGAGGACCTCCGACATGCCGGTGGTGAACGAGTCGGAGCCGCACTCGGCGATGCGCCGGAGGACCCTCCGGTACTCGTCAACGGCGTCATGCAGACGTCCCGACAACGCCAGTGTCATCGCGAGCATCTCCCCGCCGCCGTTCACGCGCGCCTGCGATCCGCCGACGGCCTCGATCTCCGCCATGAACCGGACGAGCAACCCCCGACCGACTTCTCGCACGCCCTCGTCCGCGTCGCCCTCCAGGGCGAGGGTCACCCCCTGGATACGGAGGTACTCGACCCTGGACGATCTCGCCCGTGCGAGCTTCGCTTCGAACGCCGCAGCGATCTCGTCGTTCCACTCGCTCGAGCGGTACCAGTTGTCGTCCCGCGGCGGTCGGACACGCGCTGGACGGCGGACGTCCCCTGCGTCCTGTCCGTCTTCCGGCCGCGGCACCACGAGCAGCAGTATGCCCTGGAAGGGGACCTGCGTCAGCGTCGCAACCGAGATCGCCGGTGTCCCACCCAGGCACTGGTCAGGACGACGACCGCGCAGAGGAAGGTGACGAACCCGAAGGGCCGGGATCCCGGCTGGGCGAACAGCGCGACCGAGACCCCGACGAACACGATGCCGAGCAGGGCGACGACGACCCACACGGCGGACGAGCGAAGCATGCCCGGAGTCGACCACTACCGCCCGAGCAGCGGCTCCCGCGATGCCATCCCCGCGGCACCGGCCCGTGCGACGGCGTCCGGCAGCGCAGCCAGGAACGCGTCGACGTCGGCATCGGTCGTCGTGTGGCCGAGCGTGATCCGGAGCGCGCCACGGGCATCCTGCTCCGACAGTCCCATCGCGAGCAGCACGTGCGACGCCTCGGGTACACCGGCCTGGCACGCCGACCCCGTCGAGACCGCGACCCCGGCGGCGTCGAGCAGGAACAGGAGCGAGTCGCCCTCGCAGCCGGGGAACGTGAAGTGCGCGTTGCCCGGCAGGCGGTCGACGGGGTCCCCCATCAACATCGCGGCGGGGACGGCCGCACGGACCCCGGCGACCAGACGGTCCCGCAGGGCGACGAGTGACGGGTGCGGCATCGGCTCGGCGACGACCGCGCTGGCCGCCACGCCGAAGGCCGCAGCCGCCGGGGCGTCCTGTGTGCCGCTCCGCACCTGCCGCTGCTGCCCACCACCGTGGATGAGGGGCTCGACGGTGGCCTTCCGTCCGAGCACGAGCGCACCGATGCCGACGGGCCCGCCGACCTTGTGCGCGGAGACGCTGAGGGCGTCGAGGCCGGACGCGGCGAACGACACCGGCACCTGCCCGTAGGCGGCGACCGCGTCGCTGTGCACGGGCACGCCGGCGGCGTGCGCGAGCTCGACGATCCGTGACACGGGCTGGATGGTGCCCACCTCGTTGTTCGCCCACAGGAACGTGACCAGGGCGACGTCCGAGGCGTCGGCGAGCCGTGCCTCCAGTCCGGCGAGGTCGACGCGACCCTGCGCGTCCAACGGGACCACGTCGATCACGGCGCCCTCGTGGGTCTCCAACCAGGTCAGGGTGTCGACCGTGGCGTGGTGCTCGCCGCCCGGGACGACGATGCGGGGCCGCTGGCGGTCGCGCTGGCGAGCCCAGAACAGGCCCTTCACGGCGAGGTTGATGCTCTCGGTGCCGCCGGAGGTGAACACGACCTCCACCGGGTCGGCGTCGAGCGAGCGGGCGACGGCGGCGCGACCGTCCTCGAGCAGCATCTTGGCGCGTTGACCGGCGCTGTGGATGGACGACGGGTTGCCGACGGTGCCCAGGGCATCGGTGAAGGCGGCGAGCGCCTCCGGCAGGATCGGCGTCGTCGCGGCGTGGTCGAGGTAGACCGACAAATGCACCCCCTGGATCGAGCAGTGTCCAGGATACGCGCCGGTCCTCGTACCCTTGTCGCGTGCACGAGACAGCGATCGACCTCACGCCGGGGTTCTCCCTGGGCGGGACCGTCCCCCGGTTCACCCTGCGGTCCGCGACGGCGACGAGCATCGTCCTGGTCGTGGCGAGCGCGGGGAGCGCCGAAGGCGCGGACGGGCACGACCGCTCCGACGGCCGGCCGACCCGGCACCCGCTCGAGCGCGTCCCCGACACGGACGTGTGGACCGGCGAGGTCCCCGGGGTCGTGCCCGGCGACCGCTACCACCTGCTCGTCGACGGGCCGGTCGGGCCGCGGCACGAGTTCGACCCGAGGCGTCCGCTGCTCGACCCGTACGCTCGTGGCATCCTGCCGACCGGCGACGACGAGGCCGCCGGACCACGCTGGACCAGCGTGGTCGTCGACGACGCCTTCGACTGGGGCGGCGTCGTGAAGCCGCAGGTCCCGCTCGACCGTGCCGTCGTGTACGAGGCGAACGTCCGCACCCTGACGGCCGCGAACCCGCACCTGCCGGAACACCTGCGCGGCACGTACGCCGGGGTCGCCCACGAGAGCACGATCGCGCACCTGCACCGCATCGGCGTCACCACGCTCGAGCTGCTGCCCGTGCAGGCCTTCGACACCGAGCGGTGGCTCCGCGACGCCGGCCGGCAGAACGCCTGGGGCTACAACACGCTCGGGTTCTTCGCCCCGCACGCCGCGCACGCCTCGGCGCCGGCGCAGCAGGAGGGCGCCGACGCCGTCCTGCGCGAGTTCAAGGGCATGGTCCGGCTGCTGCACGAGGCCGGCATCCAGGTCGTCCTGGACGTCGTCTACAACCACACCGCGGAAGAGGGCCTGGGTGGTCCGACGACGAGTCTGCGCGGCATCGACGGCGCGAACCGCTACCGCTGGGCGCAGACCGACCCGCCCCGCCGGGACACCTACTACGACACCACCGGGTGCGGGAACACGCTCGACACCTCGGTCGAGGCGACGGCGGACCTCATCGTCGACAGCCTGGTGTACTGGGCACGCGAGGTGCAGGTCGACGGCTTCCGCTTCGACCTGATGGCCGCCCTGGCCCGCGACGGCGAGCACCGGTTCGACCCGTCGCACCCGCTGCTCGAGCGCATCCGGAACCACCCCGACCTGCAGGACACCCTGGTGATCGCCGAGCCGTGGGACGTCGGCCCGGACGGCTGGAAGACCAGTGCCTTCGGCGCGGCCGGTCACCGCACGAGCGAGTGGAACGACGGGTTCCGCGACACGGTCCGCCAGTTCTGGCTCACCGACATCGCCGAGGAGCGCCGCACCGGCCTGCCGCAGACCGGGATCGGCCGGCTGGCTGAGGCGTTGTCGGGGTCGAGGAGTGTCTTCGGTGCCGACCGCGGCCCGCTGGCGAGCGTCAACTTCGTCACCGCGCACGACGGCTTCACCCTGCTCGACCTGGTGTCGTACGACGGCAAGCACAACGAGGCCAACGGCGAGGACAACCGCGACGGCTCGAACGACAACCGCTCGTTCAACCACGGCATCGAGGGCGACACCGCCGACCGCGGGGTCCGTGCCGCGCGTGGGCGGTCGATGCGCAACCTGGTGGCGACCCTGATGCTGTCCGCCGGGGTGCCGATGCTCACCGCCGGCGACGAGCGGAGCCGCACGCAGCACGGCAACAACAACGCCTACGTGGTGTCCGACGACCTGACCCCGGTGGACTGGTCCGACGACGAGGACGCCGAGACGATGACCGAGGCCGTCGCCGCGCTGGCACGGTTCCGGCAGGCGCACCCGTCGCTCCGCCCCACCCGCTTCGGCGTCGAGGGGCAGGAGACCCCCGGGGCCTCGCGGATGTCCTGGTACGGGCCGGACGGGCACCCGATGACGATCGAGGGTTGGGACCAGCCCGTGCACCGCGCCCTGCAGTACTTCGTCGAGTCGACGCCGGAGCACGAGCCCTTCGACCGCGTCCTGGTGGTCGTGCACGGCAGCGGCCGCACCCGCGACCTGACCCTGCCGGTCCGCGAGGACGTCCTCGGGTACCGCCTGGCCTGGTCGAGCGAGAAGCACCGCGACCACGAGCGCCTCCGTCCCGCCGGGCAGGTCTTCACCGCCTACGGCCCCGGCATCCACCTGTTCGAGGTGGCGTAGCGCCGAGCAGGCGGGTGCGGCCCGGCGTCGCGACCGGGTGGCGGACGGAAGGCGCGTGGCGGCCCCGCCACGGGCCTCCCGTCCGGTCCTCAACAGGGTCCACGGCGCGCCCGGCCCGCCACAGCGGGCCGATTCCGGGGAACGCGGAGCCGCTCGCCGGGTAGCGTCGCTTCCGTGGCCACCGCAGACCGACCCCGCCGCCCGAAGATCGGGCGCATCCCGATCACCGAGCTCGCCCCGAGGACGCCGAACGGCTTCCCCGGCAAGGCATTCGACGGCGAGGTGATCACGTTCGGTGCAACCGTCTTCCGAGAAGGACACGGCATCATCGGCGCCGACCTCGTCCTCGAACGCCCAGACGGTGGAACCCGCACCGTCCCCATGACCCTCGGTGCCCCCGGCACCGACCGCTACGAAGCCACGGTGCAGGTCGACCACGTCGGCGTCTGGACGTGGCACGTCGAGTCGTACTCCGACGACTGGGCGAGCTGGCTGCACGGTGCACGCCTGAAGATCGCGGCCGGCGTCGACACCGAGGCGACGCTGCTCGACGGCGCCGTGCTGCTCGACCGGCTGGCCGAGGAGACCGACTCCCCCGCCGCCACCCGTGCCGCCGCACGCGTCCGGGACACCGACCTCGACCCGGCCGAACGCCTGGCCGCCGTCGACGACCCACGCATCGTCGCCGAGGTCGAGGAGGCCCCGCTCACCTCGCTCCGGACCCACTCCGCCACCCAGCTGCTCGACGTCGAACGCACCCGCGCCGGCGTCGGCGCCTGGTACGAGTTCTTCCCTCGCTCAGAAGGTGCGAAGAAGAACCCCGACGGCTCCTGGAAGAGCGGCGACTTCCGCACCGCGGCCCGCCGCCTGCCCGCCGTCGCCCGGATGGGCTTCGACGTCATCTACCTGCCGCCGATCCACCCCATCGGCACCACCGCCCGCAAGGGGCCGAACAACACGCTCACGCCCGGGCCGCACGACCCCGGCAGCCCCTGGGCGATCGGCTCCCCCGACGGCGGGCACGACGCGATCCACCCCGACCTCGGAACCGAAGACGACTTCCGCGACTTCGTCGAGACGGCGAAGAACACCGGCATGGAGGTCGCGCTGGACTTCGCGCTGCAGTGCTCCCCCGACCACCCCTGGGTCACCCAGCACCCGGAGTGGTTCACGCAGCGTGCCGACGGCTCCATCGCGACCGCCGAGAACCCCCCGAAGCGGTACCAGGACATCTACCCGATCCAGTTCGACACCGACCCCGAGGGTCTGGTCACCGAGGTCGAGCGTGTCCTGCGCCACTGGATCGACTTCGGCATCCGGATCTTCCGCGTCGACAACCCGCACACCAAGCCGCTCTGGTTCTGGGAACGCGTCATCCGCGAGATCCGCGACGAACACCCCGACACCGTGTTCCTCGCCGAGGCGTTCACCCGCCCGGCGATGATGCGCGCGCTCGCCGAAGCCGGGTTCCAGCAGTCGTACTCGTACTTCACCTGGCGCAACACGAAGGACGAGATCGAGGACTACTTCACGGAGCTCTCCCACGAGACGAGCGACTACCTGCGCCCGAACCTCTTCGTGAACACCCCCGACATCCTCACCGAGTACCTGCAGTTCGGCGGCCGTGCCGGCTACAAGGTGCGCGCGGCGCTCGCCGCCACCGGTGCGCCGACGTGGGGCATGTACGCCGGGTACGAGCTCTTCGAGGACGTCGCCCGTCCGGGCTCGGAAGAGAACATCGACAACGAGAAGTACGAGTACAAGCCGCGTGACTTCGCCCTGGCCGAGGCAGAGGGTGCGTCGCTCGCGCCGTACGTGACGATGCTCAACCGCCTCCGAGCGGCGCACCCCGCGCTGCGACAGCTGCGGAACCTGCACGTGCACGCCGCCGAGGACCCGGCGATCGTCGTCTACTCGAAGCACCTGTCGGGCGAGTACATCCGGTCAGGACGCCCCGACACCGTGATCGTGGTCGCCAACGTCGACCCGCACTCCGCCCGTGAGACCACCGTGCACCTGGACCTCGCTGCACTCGGTCTGCCGACCGAGGGCCTGTTCGACGTCCGCGACGTCGTGACCGGTCAGCGCTGGACCTGGGGCGCGTCGAACTACGTCCGCCTGGATGCGTTCCAGGAGCCCGTGCACCTGCTCGTCGTGGAAGGACCCCACCGATGACCCCCGAACCGACCGACCCCACGAAGCGCGGACCGGCCGTCCCGCCCGTACCGCCTCCGCCGCCGGCCGTGCCGCGGTACGAGCCGAAGGTGTCCGCGCCGGACGAGGACCTGCCCGGCGCTCCGCCGGCGCAGCGCGAGGCGCCCGACCGCGGCGTGGCGGAGTCCGCCACGCTCGCCGGGCACCCTGTCGACCCGACGCACCCGCGGCAGCCGTCCGTCGCAGCCGCGGCACCGTCGGAGGCCCCGACGGCCCCGACCGGAGGCGCTGCACCCGTGGTCCGGCCTGCCTCCGTCGACGCTCCGGCCGCCCCGAGCGCCGCTGCTCCGGCGCCGGCTCCGGCTGAGGTGTCGGCATCGACTCCGGCTGACGCCTCAGCTGCTGCCCCTGCCCCTGCCCCTGCCCCTGCCGGTACGGCCACGGATCCGCGTCCGGCTCCGATCGAGGACTGGCTGCGTCTGCAGGTGGCCGAGGGCCGCTGGTCCCAGCCGCACGACGTGCTCGGCCCGCACCCGGTCGACGGCGGCACCAGTGTCCGCGTCGTCCGGCACCTGGCCCGCGCGGTGCGCCTCGTGCGCCCCGACGGCGACGACATCGAGCTCACGCACGAGGGCGACGGGCTCTGGGCCGGCGCCACCGCCGATCCGCTCGGTCGCTACCGCGTCGAGTCGGAGTACGACTCCGACGAGTCCACGGACGAGGACGACGCCACCTGGACCACCGACGACGCGTACCGGTTCGCCCCGACGCTCGGCGAGCTCGACCTGCACCTGTTCGGCGAGGGCCGTGACGAGCAGCTCTGGCACCACCTCGGCGCACACGCCCGCACGGTCGACGGCGTCGACGGTGTCGCGTTCGCCGTCTGGGCGCCCCGGGCGACCGCCGTCCGCGTGATCGGCGACTTCGAGGGCTGGGAAGGCCGCACCACCGCGATGCGCCGTCTGAGCGACCTCGGCGTCTGGGAGCTGTTCTGGCCCGGCGCGGTCGTCGGGCAGCGCTACAAGTTCCAGATCCTCACCGACTCCGGTTGGGTGGAGCGGGCCGACCCGTTCGCCCGCGAGGCCGAGATCGCGCCGGCGACCGCCTCCGTCATCACCGAGTCCACGTACGCGTGGTCCGAGGGTGACGCCGCGTGGATGGAGCGCCGCGCGCAGACCACCACGCACGACGCCCCGATGAGCGTCTACGAGGTGCACCTCGGCTCCTGGCGCCCCGGTCTGTCGTACCGCGAGGTCGCCGACCAGCTCATCGGGCACGTGGAGTACACCGGCTTCACCCACGTGGAGTTCCTGCCGCTCGCCGAGCACCCCTTCGGCGGCTCGTGGGGCTACCAGGTCACCGGGTACTACGCACCGACAGCACGTTTCGGTTCGCCCGACGACCTGCGCTACCTGATCGACCGCCTGCACTCCGCGGGCATCGGCGTGATCATGGACTGGGTCCCCGGGCACTTCCCGAAGGACGAGTGGGCGCTCGGTCGCTTCGACGGCTACGCACTGTTCGAGCACCCGGACCCCCGCCGCGGCGAGCAGCTCGACTGGGGCACGTACGTGTTCGACTTCGGGCAGCCGCAGGTGCGCAACTTCCTGGTCGCGAACGCGCTGTACTGGCTCGAGGAGTTCCACATCGACGGCCTGCGGGTCGACGCGGTGGCCTCGATGCTGTACCTCGACTACTCCCGCACCGACTGGCTGCCGAACATCCACGGTGGCCGCGAGAACCTCGACGCGATCTCGTTCCTGCAGGAGACGAACGCCACGGCGTACAAGCGCTACCCCGGAATCGTGATGATCGCGGAGGAGAGCACCTCGTGGCCGGGCGTGACCCAGCCGACGAGCGCCGGTGGGCTCGGCTTCGGGCAGAAGTGGAACATGGGGTGGATGCACGACTCGCTCGAGTACGTGCAGCGCGACCCCGCGTACCGCAGTTACCACCACGACGAGATCACGTTCTCGTTCGTCTACGCGTTCAGCGAGCAGTTCACGCTGCCGATCAGCCACGACGAGGTCGTGCACGGCAAGGGCTCCCTGTACGGCAAGATGCCCGGCGACGAGTGGCAGAAGCTCGCCAACGTGCGTGCGTACCTGGCGTTCATGTGGGCGCACCCCGGCAAGCAGCTGCTCTTCATGGGCCAGGAGTTCGCGCAGCCCGCCGAGTGGTCCGAGGCGAAGGGCCTCGACTGGTGGCTCCTCGACCAGCCCGGCCACCGAGGTGTGCAGGACCTCGTCGCGGAGCTCAACCGCGTGTACAAGGACTCCCCTGCGCTCTGGACGCACGACTCGACAGCCGACGGCTTCGAGTGGCTCGAGGGCGGCGACGCACCGCACTCGACGCTCGGGTTCCTGCGGAAGGACGGCGACGATCGGGTCGCGGTGTTCGTGAACTTCTCCGGCGTGCCGGTGGAACGTCGCTTCGGGCTGCCGACCGCCGGTGATTGGCACGAGATGCTCAACACCGATGCTGCCGAGTACGGCGGGTCCGGAGTCGGCAACCTCGGCGTCGTCACGGCGGAGGACACCCCGTGGGCGGGCCGCCCGGCCTCGGCGCACCTCGTGGTGCCGCCGCTCGGCGCCGTCTGGCTGAAGCTGGCCCAGTAGCCCGGCCAGCGTCCTCGACGCGACCGATGAACAGACGGGAGGCCCGGTGCCAGCTGGCACCGGGCCTCCCGTCTGTCTCGTGAGGTCAGTACAGGGCGTTCGCCAGGCGGCGACGCGCCGCGACGACGCGCGGGTCCTCGCTGCCGATGAGCTCGAAGTACTCGACGAGCCGGACACGCAGGGCCTCACGGTCGTCCCCGAACACCGTCGGTACGAGGTCGAGCAGCCGCCCGAAGGCGTCGTCGACGTGCCCGCCCGAGATGTCGAGGTCGGCGACCGCCAGCTGTGCCTGGACGTCCTGCGGGCCGGCGGCTGCTGCCGCCCGGATCTCGTCGGCCGTCCGACCGTTGAGCCGGTCGAGCAGTGACACCTGCGCGAGCCCGGCCACGGCCATCTGGTCGTGCGGGTCCTGCAGGATGGCGGTCTTGTACTCCTCGATCGCGGTGGCGTAGTCGCCCCGCTCGATCGCGTCGTACGCGGCCTGGTGGTGCGGCGGGAGTGGCTCCGGCTCCGGCTCGCCCTGCTCGGCGTCAGCGGATGCGACTGCGCCGTCGACGGTCACGCGACCGGCCACGCCGTTCTGCTCGGCGGCCTGGAGGACCTGCTCGTAGACGTCACGGACCTGCGCCTCGGGCAGTGCCCCGACGAAGAGCCCGAGCGGGCGTCCGCCGATCACGGCGGCCACGGTCGGGATCGACTGCGCCTGGAACGCCTGCACGAGCTGCGGGTTCGTGTCGGCGTCCACCTTGGCGAGCACCACGCGGCCGTCGTACTCCGCGGTGAGCTGCTCGAGGATCGGCGAGAGCTGCTTGCACGGCCCGCACCACTCGGCCCAGATGTCCACGATGACCGGGACGACGTTCGACAGCTCCAGGACATCCTGGAACGTCGCGTCGGTGACGTCGATCACGAGCGACGGGACGGTCAGGTCGGCACCGTTCACGGTGCCGCCTTCCGTGCCGGGAGCGGCTCCGCTGGCGGAACCCGCCGGGGCCGGAGCGCCGGACGGCTGGGGCGGCCGCTGTGCGCGGTCGACGAGCGACGACAGGTCCACGGCTCCGCGGAGCCCGGACGGGGTCGGGGTCGGGGGGATGTTGCTCATTGCACCTCACTTGCTGCGGTCAGGCCCTGTGTGAACCCGAGCAGGACCACTTTGCCATCCGAGGCGACCGGCGGCACGTAGAAGAGCAACTGGACGCTGTAGGTCGCGCTGATGCCCTTCTTGCTCGTGTCCACGCCGGACAGTGCCTTGACGGCACCCTCGGTGTTCACCTCGGCACCCGACGCGGTCGGGGTCACCTTCTCGATCTCGTCCAGGTCGGCGGAGACCAGGGCGCCGGCGTCGTCCGTCGCGATGGCGACGGCGGAGTCGGCGGGTGCCTCGGACGAGTACTCGATCTTCGCCGTGTCCGGCAGGGCCTTGGCCTTCTTGTCCTTGTACGCCTTGCCGATGGTGGTGCGGAGCGCGTCGCCCTCGGTCGCGAACAGGTCGGCGTACTCACTGGCGGTGTCCTTCGACAGGATGTCGCCGTAGGCGGTCGCGACCTGGTCGGGCTGGATCGTCAGGAGCTTCGACTCCGGCGCGAGCAGTGCTGCACCGATCGTCGTCGGGGCGAGGCTCGGGATCTTCGCGTCGGCCTCGAGCGAGACGTCGTACGCCACCTTGTACGGATCGCGGGCAGTGTCCTGCACCAGGGTCAGGGCCTGCGGTGCGGACTTGGCGTCACAGTCCTCGGCGACGATCGTGAAGACCGTGCGCGGCCAGGTGTCGGTCTGCTGCGGCAGCGCGACGCACACCTGCGCGGCCGAGATCGCCGGCGGTGCCTTGACGTCCGAGTCCTTGCCGCGGATCGAGTAGTTCGCCAGACGGAGATCGAGCGCCGCTCCGGAGAACCGGGTCCGGACCAGGTCGCGGTCGCGGGCCCCGTCGGCCTGCTCGGCGACGGCGGCGGTGCGCTGCACGATGCGGGTGATCTGCTGCTTGGTCGCAGCCGTCGGCTCCGTGGTCTCAGCAGCCCCCGTGGCGGTGGCCGTCGGGGTCGGCGTGGCGAGCGACGGGTCGCCACCCTGCGGCCAGTAGTCCGAGGAACAGCCGGCCAGGGTCAGGGCGCCGACGAGCAGCACCGGGACGCCGACGAGCGCACGCGTGCCGCGACGACCGCGGCGCGGCACCTGGGCTCCGGCGGCGGCTGCTCGACGGGACGCACGCACCCGCGGCGGGCGGCTGCCACCACTGCGACGGCGGGGACCGCGGCCACGGCGCTGGTGCAGGAAGGCGAGGACGAGCAGCACGAGACCTCCGAGGACGAACACGCCGCCGGCCACGAGCAGCGGACCGACCGCCGGCGTCGCGGTGTCCTGCGGCCAGGTGACGGACACGTCGCTCGGCGCTGCGGCCGTGCCGTCGCTCACGACGAGGACCGAGACGTCCTGCGGCAGGCGGACGGTGAACTGTCCGGCACCGTCGTACTCCTGGTACCAGAGGTCACTGCCCTTCGGCGAGGGGACGCTGGTCTCGCTGCCCGAGGTCGACCCGACCAGCGAGCCCTTCTCGGCGTCGAAGCGGAGCGTGGTGTGCTCGGCGTCACCGATCCAGGCATCCACGTCGGCGGTCTTGCCGTAGGCCGCGAAGACCTTGCCGGAGCCGGACACGTTGATGCGCTGGTAGCCGGGGTTGGCGTTGAGCGTCGTCCCCGGGATCACGGTCACCGGGGCGGAACTGGTCGTCGAGCTCTCGGCCACGAGTGAGGACGGCGGCGCGAACACGGTCCGCTGTCCCACCGCCAGCGCCACGAGCAGCAGACCGATGACGAAACTGACGATCGCCAGGACGAATCGCACGAACTCTCTCCCTACCGCGCCGGGGTGGGGATGTCGGCGCGCGAATCAGCGACTCAGGATAGCGAGCAACGCTGGACAGCGCATCAATCTGCGCTGTCGCCGGACTCAGACGACCCGCTCCGGCCGCCACTACAATCGACCGCGGGCCGATCCAGGCCCTCCGCCGAGCACCCAGGAGCGACACGTGGCGAACGACGAGGCCGAGTTCGGGACCGAGCTGCGGGGGTACCGCCGCGACGAGGTGGAGCGTTCGCTGAACGACCTGCGCCGCGAGCTCATCAAGTCGAACAACGACCGCGCCGACGCCGCGAAGGAGATCCGTCTCCTGCAGGCCCGGGTCTCCGAACTGCAGGGCGAGCTCGACGAGGCCGGCACGCCCACGTACAGCGGACTGGGCACCCGCCTCGAGTCCACCCTGCGTGTGGCCGAGGAGCAGTCGACCCGGCTCATCAGCCAGGCGGACATCGACGCCCAGCGGCTCCGTGCCTCGAGCCGCGCCGAAGCCGAGCGCACCGTCCGCGAGGCCCAGGAGGAAGCGCGCGACACCCTCGAGGACGCCCGCACCCGCGCCACCAACGAACTGACCCGCGCCCGCGCCGAGGCAGCCGACACCGTCGAACGTGCCCGCGCCGAGGCCGGTCTGCTCACGCAGGACGCCCGCAACGAAGCCGCCTCGATCCGCGGGGCCGCCGTGACCGAGGCCGCCGAGGTCCGTTCCGTCGCCATCCGCGAGACGAACGCACTGCGCGCGCAGGTCGAGCACGAGGTCGCCGAGCTCCGCGAGATCGCCCAGCGCGAGTCCGCCGACGCCCGCACCGCCGCGGCCGAGCTCGACCGCGAGACCGAGCACCGCCGTTCCGTCTTCGAGGCCGACCACACCCGCCGCACCGAGGACCTCGACCGCGAGGAGACGACCCGGCGCGAGGCCCTCGAGCGCGAGGTCACCGAGGGCCGTGCCGCCTGGCACCGTGAGCGTGACGAGGAGCAGCAGGCACACGCCCTGGCACTCGAGACCGGTCGCGCCGAACTCGAGTCCGAGGTCACCCGCCGTCGCGCCGAGCTCGACACGGAGGTCGCGGACCGCCGCCGCGAGCTCGACGAGGAACTCGCCGCCGCCCGCGCCCAGTGGGACCGCGAACTGGCTGCAGCCCGCACCGCGCTCGAGCAGGAGATCGAGGCGGCCCACGCCCAGCTCCGTGTCGACGAGGAGCAGACCCGGGTCGAGAACGCGCGCCTGGTGCAGGAGACCGCCGACCGGATCGCCCGTGAGCTCGAGGAGCACGACGCCCGGATCGCGCAGGAGCGCGCCGAGGCCGACGCTGCAGCCGAGCGTGCGGTCCGGGAGCACGAGAACGCCATCGCCGCCCGACGCGAGCGTGAGCACGCCGAGGTCGACACCGAGATCGCCGACCGTCGCACTGCCGAGCTGGGGGTGCTCGAGGCCGAGCGCACCGCCCTGCGGCAGGAGATCGACACGGCCCGCGCCGCCCTGGTCAAGGAGCGTGACGAGGTGCGCGCCGAGATCGCCCGGGAGCGCGACGAAGCGCGCACGACGCTCGAGTCGGAACTCGCGTCCCGCCGCGACGACGCCGAGCAGGACTACCTGCGGAAGCACCACGAGACCGTGACCGAGACGCAGAAGTACCTGGACGAGGCCAACCTGCAGCTCGCCGAGGCCACCCGCCGCGCGACCGAGGCCCGCGAGCGCGCCGAACGCCTGCAGCAGGAGGCCGACGACCTCGAGCGCACCAGCACAGCCGAGGCCCAGGAGCACGCCCGCACCATCATCGCCGACGCGCAGGACCGCGTGCACCGGATGGTCGCCGACGCCGAGGAGCGCACCGCCGGCGTCATCGCCGAGGCCGAGGACCGCCTGGCGGCGATCCGCACCGAACGCGAAGCCGTCGCGGGCTACCTCGAGAACCTCCGCGGGGTCCTCACGAACGCCACGGGCCTGCTCGGCACGGCACCCGCCGCAGCGTCCGCTGCGGACGCTGACGACGACGTGGACGCGACCGACCGCTGACGGTCCACGGCCTGGAGGCGTGACCCGCGCCTCCAGGCCGTCCCACCTGGTGCAGGTGGCGGGCTGCAGGGCTTCGTGCGGACGTGGTCAGACGGGCCAGTTGGTCGGCAGCGGGGCGCTGCCCGGCACGACGAGGTCGGCGATCGCGTCGAGGACGATCCGCACGTACCGCTCTCCCACCCACAGGTGCTTCGCGCCGGCCACGGGCACGACCCGGACGTTCGGGGCGAGCGCGAACCGTGCCGCGGCGGCTTCGGGCTGCAGGAAGTCGTCGTGTTCCGGGACGAGCGCCACGACCGAGACACCGACGGCAGCCCAGCGGGCGAGCTCCTCGTCCGAGGTGCGGTGCAGCGGTGGCGACAGCAGGACGACGCCGGCGACCGTGCCGGCCTCGACGTGTTCGAGCGCGTGCTTGAGGATCACCTCGGTGCCGAAGGACCACCCCACCAGCCACGGCGTCGGCAGGCCGCGGTCGGCGACCTCGGCGACGGCCGCGCGCAGGTCGAAGCCCTCGGACACGCCCTCGCCGAAGACACCCTCGGACGTGCCCCGGGGCGACGTGACGGACCGGAAGTTGAAGCGCAGCACCGCGATGTCGGCGAGGGCGGGCAACCGTGCGGCGGCCTTCTTGAGCACGTGCGAGTCCATGAACCCGTGCGCGGTCGGCAGCGGGTGGAGCGTGACGATGGCCCCGCGAGCCGGGGTGTCGGCAGGCTCGGCGAGCTCACCGACGAGCGTCAGGTGGTCGTCCGTGACGAGCTCGACCTCGGTGCGACGGGCCGGTAGCTCGGTGGCCGATCGGATCTCGGTGTCGTGCGTCACGTCACGCTCGGTCATGCGATGCTCCAGCAGTGGTTGTGCCAGTGCCGGCGCGACGCCAGGTCGGCAGCGTCACCGAGCACGCCGTCCGCACGCCAGACCACCACGTGGGCGGTGCCGGGCAGGACGGTTCCGCCGCACCCCGGGCAGATGTACTCCTTCTGCGCCGACGCGGCCGAGATCGGCTGCACCTGGTACTCGCGACCGTGGCGGACCTCGGTGCGCTTCCACGAGCTCATCAGCCGATCGAGGGTGGTCTCCTCGTCAGGCTCGACGTCGCGACCACGGGGACGCCGCGGTCGGTTGCTGCGCGGCACCCGAGCAGCCGATCAGTACCAGTTGTTGGCCTGGCTGTGCCCCCAGGCACCGCAGGGGGTGCCGTAGACGCCGGCGATGTAGTTGAGACCCCAGGTGATCTGCGTGGCCGGGTTGGTCTGCCAGTCGGCGCCGGCCGTGGCCATCTTGCTGCCGGGGAGGGCCTGCGGGATGCCGTACGCACCGCTGGGGTTGTAGGCGTTCACCCGCCAGCCGGACTCCTTGTTCCACAGCGAGACCAGGCAGTTGTACTGATCGGTGCCCCAGCCACGAGCCGTGACCTGCTGCAGGGCGATGGCCTGCGCGCTGCCCGGGTCGGGCGTCGCGGCGGTCGCGGCGAGCGTGTTGGCGGCCGAGACCGGCTGGGTCTCGGTGGCCGCAGCGTCCGCGCTGTCGTCGGTGGTCTCGGCGTCGGCGTCGGCCTCTTCGACGACGGGCTTGACGACCTTCGGGGCCGGGACGGTGACGTCGTAGCCGTCACGGTCGGCGGCGGCCACGGCGTAGGTGCCGTGCGCGGTGTACTGCTGCGGCGCCGGCGGCGTCTTCACGAGCATCGGGGTGTCGACGGCGGCCTGTGCCACGTCCGCCTGCAGCGGGTTGAACAGCGAGCCGCCGACGAAGAGGAACACGCCGACGAAGGACATCATCGGCGCGACCGCCCGCTTGCGGGTCGCAGCGTTCACCGACGAAGCGGCGGGCTTGCCGAGCTTCGGCGTCGCGCGGCGCTGCACCGTCGCGGTGCGCTGCTTCGCGGGACGCTGGTCGGCGTCGTTCAGGGCATCGTGGGCGAAGGACGCCACACGCTCGTCGGAGACGCGGTTCGCCGCCACCGACTTCGGCATGGCGACCGGACCCGTCGCCGCGGGCGCTGCCTGCGGGGTCACCCCGAACGCCGACGTCTCCGTCGTGCGGGTTCGCTGCATTGCCGCGCGGCGCTCACCGGAAGCCTGGAGGCTGAGGTGCTCGCGGGTATCGCGGTCGGAGCTTGAGTCTGCCGTGTGCCTGCCCATGAGTAGGACCAGGGTAACGGAACGATCACGGAAAGCGAAGCACCTGGGGACAGCGCGTCGTCACCGGACAGCGAGCATCACTTCGACGACGGCGTCGAGCAGCGCATCGACCTGCGCCTCGCGGTACCCGCCGTGCTTCGGGCGGAAGACGATCGAGCGGACCTCGGTGAGGCTGAGCGGCTTGCCCTCGCGGAAGTACCCGGCCAGCCGGGCAGCGAACGCGTCGACGTCCTTCGGGTGGTACCCGGTGCCGAGCACGCTGACCCGGCTGAACCGTTGCCCGTCGGGCCGTTCGAGCCGCGCCACGACGTCGGAGGCCTTCGTCCGCGCCTCGGCGTACCAGGCCTTCTTGCCCACCTCGCTCATCTCCCGCTCGCGCTCGCGGGCCGCGAAGGCGTCCTCGAGTCGCTCGAGTGCGGCGTCGACGTGCGACGTGGAGTACCCGCCCTTGCGCATCGAGAACGCCGTGGCGCGGATCTTCGCGGCTTCGATGCCGGGGGCGCTGTCGTCGGCGGAGTACGCGCGCCGGGCGTCCTCGAGGAAACGCTCGACTTCGTCGACGTCGTAACCGAGGGCGGAACGGGCTGCGGTCGGGAAGGTGGTGGCCACGGCGTCATTCTGCCAGTCCCCCGCCATGGCACAACCTGGACGCGCTGAGTGGGGCGTTCAGCCCGGGACGGGCGCGGTCAGTGGTTGACGATCAGGTACAGCACGTAGGCGACCGCGGCGGACGGCAGGATGCTGTCGATGCGGTCGAGCAGGCCACCGTGTCCGGGCAGGAACGACGAGATGTCCTTGATGCCGAGGTCACGCTTGATCATCGACTCGGTCAGGTCGCCGAGCGTGGCCGAACCGGAGATGAGCACACCGAGCAGGACACCGGTCCACCAGGGCAGCCCGAGCATGAACACGGCCACCAGGATGCCGACGACGATGCTCGCCGCCACGGACCCGGCGAAGCCCTCCCACGTCTTCTTGGGGCTGATGCGCGGAGCCATCGGGTGCTTGCCGAGGTTCAGCCCGGTGGCGTACGCGCCGGTGTCGACCGCGACGACGACGAGGATGAACGCGATCACCCAGAGGTTGCCGTCCGGCTGGGCGGAGAGCAGCACGACGCACGCGCCGAGCAGTGAGATGTAGGCCTGGACGAACAGCCCGTTCGTGAGGTCTCGGGCGACGTTGCCGGCCGGGGGCTTCTGCCGCGCGAGGGCGACCTCGACCAGTCGCCAGGCGCTGATCAGGACGATGCCGCCGAGCAGGGTGAACAGCGCCGCCACCTGCCCGAGCAGGAACGCCGCCGGCACGACCGCGATCGCGACAGCGACGCTCGGGATCCGCGGGACGTCGCGCCCGGCGAACCGCATCGCACTCGTCAGCTCGTAGACGCCGACCCCGAGCAGGAACGCCGCGACCACCATGAAGGAGGGCGTGAACAGGAGCAGCGTGCCGAGCATCACGACCGCGAACGCGAGCGCGATGCCGATCGCCGCCGGCAGGTTGCGCCCGGTCCGCGCGGTCAGCGCTTCGTTGCGCGCGCCGAAGTCGGCCTTCCGCTGGCGGAGCTGCGCCTCGAAGTCGGTGCGCGCCGCTCGTGCACGCGCATCGAAGTCCTGACGGAGCCCCTTCTTCACGGGCCCGCTCGACGCGGGCCCGTGCTCTGCTGTGGGGCGGTCCTCGCCCTGGTCGGAGCGACGCATCAGACCTCGAGGAGTTCGGCTTCCTTCTTCTTCAGCGCGTCGTCGATCTGGTCGACGTGCTTCTTCGTCAGGGCCTCGAGGTCCTTGTCGCCACGCGAGATCTCGTCGTCGGAGATCTCACCCTTGAGCGCGTCGAGGTCGTCCTTGGCCTTGCGGCGGATGTTCCGGATGACGACCTTGTGGTCCTCGCCCTTCGTCCGCACGAGCTTCACGAACTCCTTGCGGCGGTCCTTGGTGAGCTCCGGGATCGTCACGCGGACGATGTCGCCGTCGTTCGTCGGGCTGGCGCCGAGGTTCGGGAACGTCGCGATGGAACGTTCGATCTCCTTGAGCGCCGACTTGTCGTACGGCGTGACGATGAGCGTGCGGGCCTCGGGCGTCTGCAGGGATGCGAGCTGCGCGAGCGGCGTCGGCGTGCCGTAGTAGTCGACCGGGATCTTCTGGAAGAGCGCGGCGTTGATCCGGCCGGTACGGACGGTCGAGAAGTCGTCCTTGGCGACCTCCACGGCCTTCGCCATCTTCTCGGTGGCTTCGGTCAGGACATCACTGATCACGGTGTTACTCCTTCGGTACTGGCGTCGAGTCTAGTCAGCGCCGGGGGTCAGTTGCTGACGACGGTGCCGATGCGCTCGCCACGGATCGCGGCCTGGACGTTGCCGTCGCCCTCCATGCCGAAGACGTGCATCGGCATGCCGTTGTCCATGCAGAGCGAGAACGCGGTGGCGTCGACGACCTTGAGGCCCTTCAACAGCGCGTCCTGGTAGGTCACGTGGTGCAGCTTCTCAGCGGTGGCGTCCTTCTTCGGGTCGGCGGTGTACACGCCGTCCACGCCGTTCTTGGCGACGAGGACCTCGTCCGCCTTGATCTCGAGCGCACGCTGCGCCGCCACCGTGTCGGTGGAGAAGTACGGCAGTCCGGCACCGGCGCCGAAGATGACGACCCGGCCCTTCTCGAGGTGCCGCTCGGCGCGCCGCGGGATGTACGGCTCGGCGACCTGGGTCATCGCGATGGCGGACTGCACCCGGGTTGCAGCTCCCGCCTGCTCGAGGAAGTCCTGCAGCGCGAGAGCGTTCATCACCGTGCCGAGCATGCCCATGTAGTCGGCGCGCCCGCGGTCCATGCCGCGCTGCGAGAGCTCGGCTCCGCGGAAGAAGTTGCCCCCGCCGACGACGATCGCGATCTCGACCTCGCGCGCGGCGACGGCGATCTCCTTGGCGATGGTGCCGATCACGTCGGGGTTCACCCCGAGGGAGCCGGCGCCGAACGCCTCTCCCGACAGCTTCAGCAGAACGCGGCGTCGTCCGGTCTTCTCGTCGGTCATCTGGTCCGCACCCTTCGTCGTGGTCTCGTGGAAATGTACTCGCGGATGTGTCGCGCGCGTGTCGTGCCGGCGCGCGCGAAAAACGGGGCCAGGAACCTGGTTGGTTCCTGACCCCGTCACGGGTTCGTTACGCGCCGACCTTGACGCGGGCGAAGCCCTGGATCGTGATGCCGGCGTTCTCGGCGGCCTTCGCGACGGAGATCTTGTTGTCCTTCGCGTAGTCCTGGTCGAGGAGTGACACCTGCTTGATGTAGGCGTTCACCCGGCCCTCGACGATCTTCGGGAGCGCAGCCTCGGGCTTGCCCTCTTCGCGCGTGATCGCCTCGACGGTCGCACGCTCCTTCTCGATGGCCTCCGCCGGGACCTCGTCGCGGGTCAGGTACGTCGGGTTCGCGAACGCGACGTGCTGTGCGATCGAACGTGCCTCGGCGGCGTTGTCACCCTCGTACGCGATGACGACGGCGATCTGCGGCGGCAGGTCCTGGCTGGTCTTGTGCAGGTAGATCTCGAAGGCCGAGCCCTCGACACGGCGGACCGTGCGGACCTCGAGCTTCTCGCCCAGCGCAGCAGCCGACTCGTTGACGACCTCGAGGACGGTCTTGCCGTCCAGCGGTGCGGCGTTGGCGGCGGCGACGTCGGCGGCACCGGCAGCGGCGACCGCGCCCAGCACCTTGTCGGCGAGGGTCGTGAACTTCTCGTTCTTCGCGACGAAGTCGGTCTCGCTCGCGAGCTCGACGACCGTGGCGGCGCCGTTCTCGGAGGTCGCGACGACGACGCCTTCAGAGGTGGCACGGTCGTCGCGCTTGGCGACGGCCTTCGCACCCTTGATGCGGAGCAGCTCGACGGCCTTGTCGTAGTCGCCGTCGGCCTCGACGAGCGCGTTCTTCGCGTCCATCATGCCGGCGCCGAGGTCCTCGCGGAGCTTCTTCACGTCAGCAGCGGTGAAGTTTGCCATTGACTGGAGTCCTTTCTGGACTGTACGTGTGTGGAGAGTGGTGTGCAGTCGGGGCGCCGGACCCGGTGGGGTCCGGCGCCCCGGCGACTCACTCGGCGGGGGTGGTCTCCGCGGCTGCCTCGGCCTCGGCCGTCGGCTCCGCGTTCTTCGCCTCGTCGGCGATCGGCTCGCCGATCTCCTTCGCGGCGACCTGCGCGTCAGCATCGTTCTCCTCGACCGGGGCGGCGGGCGCCTCGGTCGTGGCGGCGGTCTCGCCACCGAGGAGCTCCTGCTCCCACTCGGCGAGGGGCTCGCTGGCCTCGTCCTCGTCGCCGCCGTTGTGGCGGGTCTTCAGGCCCTCGGCCGCGGCGTCGGCGACGATGCGGGTCAGGAGGCCGACGGAGCGGATCGCGTCGTCGTTGCCCGGGATCGGGTACGTGATCTCGTCGGGGTCGCAGTTGGTGTCGAGGATGCCGATGATCGGGATACCGAGCTTCTGCGCCTCGTCGACGGCGAGGTGCTCCTTCTTGGTGTCGACGATCCAGAGCGCGCTCGGGGTCCGCGTGAGGTTGCGGATACCACCGAGGGTCTTGTGGAGCTTGTCCAGCTCGCGCTTCTTGATGAGGAGCTCCTTCTTGGTGAAGCCCTTCGTCGTGTCGTCGAAGTCGATCTCCTCGAGCTCCTTCATGCGCGCGAGGCGCTTGGAGACCGTCTGGAAGTTCGTGAGCAGACCGCCGAGCCAACGCTGGTTGACGTACGGCTGGCCGACGCGGGTCGCCTGCTCGGCGATGGAGCCCTGGGCCTGCTTCTTGGTGCCCACGAAGAGGATCGTGCCACCGTGCGCGACCGTCTCCTTGACGAAGTCGTACGCGCGGTCGATGAAGGCCAGCGACTGCTGCAGGTCGATGATGTGGATGCCCGAGCGCTCGGCGAGGATGAATCGCTTCACCTTCGGGTTCCACCGACGGGTCTGGTGTCCGAAGTGGACGCCGCTGTCGAGCAGCTGGCGGATGGTGACGACGGCCATGTGCCGTCCTCCTTCTGTGTTCTCGGCGCGCAGCCGTGCTCTCGCACGTCGCTGCGGACCTGTTGCGGTTGTGTCGATCACGACCGTCGGTCGTGGTCCCTGGTGTCCTGGCACGCGACCGCCTGCTCGTGAGAGCAGGACCGGTGGTCGGGTACCGAGCCCCTGAGGGCTTGGTGGACACGCGAAGTCAGCGCGCGTCAGCACGCTGCTGGATAGATGCTAACAGAACGGAGGCCCGGATCACGCGCGCCTCGCGGCTGACGTGGTCCGGGCCTCCTGACCGGTGATCCGTGCGGAACGGACGCGGTGCGACCGGCCGATCAGGCCTTGGCGTCCACCGTGTCGCCGTCGGCGGAGATGCCCATCTCCTCGAGCGAGCGGCCCTTGGTCTCCGGGATCTTGGCGATGACGAAGAACAGCGACAGCAGCGCGAACAGCGCGTAGATGCCGTAGGTGACCGTCAGGTTGAAGCCCGAGAGCACCGGGAACGAGATCGTCACGATGAAGTTCGCGATCCAGTTGGCGGCCGAGCCGACGCCCAGCGCCGTGGCGCGGATGCGGTTCGGGAACATCTCGCCGAGCAGGACCCACATGAGCGGACCCCACGTCGCGCCGAAGGACACCACGAAGAGGTTCGCGAAGACCAGCGCGATGACGCCCCACGAGCCGGGGAGGCTCGGGCTTCCGTCGACGATCGTCGCCTGCGAGAACGCGATGGCGACCATGGTGAGCGAGACGAACATGCCCGCGGAACCGGCGACGAGCAGCGGCTTGCGGCCGACCTTGTCGACCAGGAAGATCGCCACGAAGGTGACGGCGACGTTGACCACCGAGGTGATCGTGGAGATGAGGAACGAGTCCTCCTCCTTGAAGCCGACGGCCTGCCAGAGCGTCGTCGAGTAGTAGAAGATCACGTTGATGCCGACGAACTGCTGCAGCACGGCCAGGATGATGCCCACCCAGACGATCGGCTGGAGCCCGAAGCGGTTGCCCCGGATGGACCCCTTCTTCTCGTTGGCTTCCTTCTTGATGCCGTCCTGGATCTCCTCGAGGCTCGTGTTCACCGTGTCGCGCGGGACGATCTTGCCCATCACGACGCGCGCATCGTCAGCACGGCCCTTGGTGAGCAGGTAGCGCGGGGACTCCGGCAGCGTGATCGCCAGGACGCCGTAGACGACCGAGGGGATCACCCCGACCAGGAACATCCAGCGCCAGGCGGCCAGACCCCAGACCTCGGCCGAGGCGCTGCCCGCGGTGACGGCGAAGAGCTGGTCGGACAGGAGCGCGGCGAAGATACCGAGCGTGATCGCCAGCTGCTGGAACGAGGCCAGCCGCCCGCGGATCGCCTTCGGGGACACCTCGGAGATGTACGCCGGTGCGATGACCGAAGCGGTACCGATGCCGAGACCGCCGACGAGACGCCAGATCACGAGGTCCCACGTCGCGAACGCGAACGCCGAACCGATCGACGAGACGAAGAACAGCACGGCGGCCCAGAACATGATCCGGGTGCGGCCGTAGCGGTCGGCGAGGCGGCCGGCGAAGTAGGCGCCGAACGCGCAGCCGATCAGGGCCGATGCGACCGCGAAACCGCTGGCCGCGTCGGAGAGGTCGAACTCGCCCTTGATCGCGTCGACGGCGCCGTTGATGACGGACGAGTCGAAGCCGAACAGGAAGCCACCGACCGCCGCCGCGATGGCGAACAGGGTGACCTTCCCCTTGAACGCACGGTCTTCGCCGTGCCCGGTGGTCGTGGTGGACACGATGCTCCTGGGTTCTGCCGCCGTGCAGTTGTGCAGCACGGTGCCCCGGCGGTCGGCTGGTTCGCCGTCCGAGCGGCGTTGCGTGTTCCGGAGCGGCCCCGACTGTACTCCTCGCTCGGGATCTGGTCATAACCGGGACGCGATCGGGACGGCGTGCGGTCGGTGCTGTCGCATCCGTCGCCGTCTTCTCCCTCCCCAGGCCTGGAGGCGCGACTCCCCCTCCACGGATCGCCCCCGCCCGCATCGGGGCCGGGTTCCGCCGCCCAGGCTGGGGAGATGCGATCGAGCGCACGTCCCGTCCTGCTGTCCGTGGTGTGCGCGGCGGTGCTGAGCGGGACGGTGCTGAGCGGGACCGTGGTGTTCGTTGCTGCGTCGTCGACCGGAGCCGGGTCGTCCGCGAACGCTGCGACCGATCGGGGCCGGGTCGAGGCTCGCTGGGTCTGGCCCACCGGATCGCGGGTGGTCGAGCGCGCGTGGGAGGCACCGTCCTCGGACTACGGCGCCGGCCACCGGGGCCTCGACGTCCCCGGCGCCCTCGGCAGCACTGCCTCGGCGGTGGACGACGGCACCGTGGCGTTCGCCGGCGCGGTCGGCGGCCGCACCGTCGTGACGATCGACCACGGCGACGGGCTGGTCAGCACGCTCGACTCGGTGACGCCCCTGGTGGCCGCCGGTGACGAGGTCGTGCGGGGCGCGCCGGTCGGCCGCGTCTCGGTCGGGCACTGTCCGGCGTCGGCGCCGTGCCTGCATCTGGGTGCTCGCGTGGACGGTCACTACGTCGATCCGATGGCGTACCTTCCACCAGCCGAGTGGCCGGTGCTGTTGCCCGAGTCGGCCTGGCCCGGGTGAGCGGAGCCGACCGGGACGTACATCGGCGCACCGTCAGGCGCGCGGGTGTGCCGTCCGGTAGACCTCGCGCAGCCGGGCCGACGACACGTGCGTGTAGATCTGCGTCGTGCCGAGGCTGGCGTGTCCGAGGAGTTCCTGCACCGCGCGCAGGTCCGCTCCCCCGTCGAGCAGGTGCGTCGCCGCGGTGTGCCGGAAGGTGTGCGGCCCGCTCGGCCCCTCGCCCGGCAGGTCACCGAGCAACCGCGCCACCACGCGGTAGGCGCTGCGGACGCCGAGTCGCGTGCCACGGTCGCCGAGGAACAGCGCCGTGCCTGCCGGTCCCTCGGCCCGTGCGGCGAGGGCGGGCCGTCCGCGCTCGAGCCACGCCTCGAGTGCGTCCCGCGCCGGCACCCCGAACGGGACCACGCGTTCCTTGCCGCCCTTGCCGAGCACCCGCACGGTCAGGCGTCCCCGATCGACGTCGGTCACGTCGATGCCGACGAGCTCGCTGACTCGGATGGCCGCCGCGTACAGGAGCTCGACCAGGGCCAGGTCCCGCAGCGCCGTCGGGTCGTCCGTCGCCGCTCGGGCACCGAGCCCGTCGAGCAGGGCGCGCACCTGGTCGGCCGACACCACGCGGGGAAGGTGTGCCCCACCCTTCGGGGCCCGGAGCCGGACCCCGGCGTCCGTCGCGGTCGCCCCGGTCTCGCTCGCCCAACGCGTGAACGCCCGCACGGACGAGGACCGCCGAGCGATGGTCGACCGGGCGAGCCCCCGGTGGTCGGCATCCCACAGCCAGTCACGCAGGAGCTCGAGCTCGACGTCGGCGACGCGGTCGACCCCTCGGGCGTCCGCGAACGCCACGAGCTGCTCGAGATCGTTGGCGTACGCGCGGAGGGTCTGCTCGCTGAGGCCCCGCGCGTGCCGGGCGTGCCCGAGGAAGGCGTCCACCGCCACCACGAGTCGACCGTCCGTCCGCGCAACCACGACGTCAGCGTACGGCTGCCGACCGTCATGCCCGACCCCACCCGCCGCCGCTCGCGACGACGAGTCCCTGCAGCTGCGCCAGCGCGAGCGCGTCGGCGACGTCGGACGTCGACATCCCGGCCCGGCGGGCGATCTCCGCCTCGGGCAGGGCGCGGCGACCGAGCGCGTCGAGTACCCGGAGCACATCGGGGTCCTGCCGACTGGACAGGAGCGGTTCGTCCGGCACCGCTCCCCCGCTCATCCCGGTCGCCGGTCTCGCCGCCGCGACCGGATCGCCGGGGCGCACGACGATCTGCGCGCGCCCCTGTGCGATGAGTCGATGGCACCCGACCGATGCCGAGGACGCGAACGCACCCGGGACCGCGAACACCGGGCGACCGAGCTGCGCGGCGTGGTGGGCCGTGTTGAGCGCGCCGGACCGGGCGCCGGCCTCGACCACGACCGTGACGTCGGCGAGCGCGGCGATCAGCCGGTTCCGGGCGAGGAAACGCCACCGCGTCGGTCGCGTCCCCGGCGCGGACTCGGCGAGCAACGCCCCCTGCCGCGCCACGTTCTGGAGCAGCTGTGCGTTCCCCGCCGGGTAGAGCTGGTCGATGCCACCGGCCAGGACGGCGACCGTGGGCGTCCCGGCGGCGACGGCGACACGGTGCGCCACCGCGTCGATGCCGTAGGCACCCCCGCTCACGATGCGGACTCCCGCGTCCGCCGCCGTCGAGGTGATCTCCGCCGCGGCCTCAGCACCCGCCACCGTGTTCGCCCGGGACCCCACGACACCCAACGCCGACATCCCGTCGCCGAGGCGTGCACCCGAGCTGCGCGTCCAGAGGACCACCGGCGCGTGCGGCCCGAGGTCGTCCATCGCCGACGGCCACCCGTCGCTCTCGGGGACAAGGAGCCCGGCACCGACAGCACCGGCGGCCGCGAGCACGTCGCCCACCTCGACAGCGGCCAATCGGGGCCGCCAGCGTTCCACCGCGGTCTGCAGCACACCGAGCAGCACCGCGGGGTCCTCGGCACCCGGCACCTCGGCGTCGACGCAACATCCCAGCAGCGAATCGAAGTCCCCGTCCGCCGCGAGCAGCACCGCACCGAGCGCGCGCTCGGGTCCGAGGCCGGTGAGGAGCTCTCCGG
The DNA here is from genome assembly GCF_903970855.1 of Curtobacterium sp. ME12. Classification (NCBI taxonomy): domain Bacteria; kingdom Bacillati; phylum Actinomycetota; class Actinomycetes; order Micrococcales; family Microbacteriaceae; genus Curtobacterium; species Curtobacterium sp. ME12. The sequence goes on along the minus strand of NZ_CAJCKD010000013.1, from coordinate 47,056 downwards.
CGACGGAGTCCCCCGGTTCGACGATGGCCGACCAGGCGACGCGGGCCGCGGCCTGCACCGGGTCCACCGCGGCGCCGCGGGGCCCGAGCAGGCGCGCCACGGTGTCGAGGAGCTCCGTGCCCGCCGGCATCACAGCGCGCTCCGCAGGGCAAGGGCACCGCGGACGTGCGCACCCGTGGGCCGCTCCACCGCGTCGAGGTCGGCCAGCGTCCACGCCAGTCGCATCACGCGGTCCCAGCCGCGCATCGTCAGGGTGCCGAGGTCGAGTGCGCGGTCGAGGTCTGCCGTCGACCCGGGTTCGATGCGCCCCTCGGCCCGGAGCCACGTCCCGGTGACCTCGGCGTTGCGCGTCCATCCCGTCCCCTGCAGTCGCTCCGCCATCCGGGCGCGGGCTGCCGCGACCGCGGCACGCGCGACCGCCGTGGTCGGGGTGTTGCCGTCCGCGTCCCGCATCCGGCCCGTCGTCACCCGGGGCACCAGTACCCGGATGTCCATCCGGTCCAGCAGCGGCCCCGACATCCGGCCGAGGTACCGGCGGACGGTGCTCGGGGAGCACTCGCACGGTTGCCCGTGTGCACCACCGGCGTTGCCGCACGGGCAGGGGTTCGCCGCCAGGACGACCTGGCATCGTGCGGGGAACTCGGCCGCTCCCGCCGCACGGTGGATCGTGATCCGCCCGGACTCGAGCGGTTGCCGGAGCGCGTCGAGCACGGCCCGTGGGAACTCCGGTGCCTCGTCGAGGAACAGGATGCCCCCGGTGGCGCGCGACACGGCTCCGGGGCGCAGGACCCCGGATCCGCCGCCGATGAGCGACACCGCCGACGCGGAGTGGTGCGGGGCTTCCCACGGTGGCTTCGTGCTCCACGACGCGGGGCCCAGCCCGGCGACGGACCGGACCGCGGCCACCTCGAGCGCGGTCTCGTCGTCGAGGTCGGGCAGCAACCCGGGCAGCCGTTCGGCGAGCATGGTCTTGCCGGCGCCCGGCGGCCCGAGCAGGAGTGCGTGGTGTCCACCGGCCGCCGCCGCGATGAGCGCTCGGACGCCGACCGGGTTCCCCACGACGTCCGACAGCTCGGCCACGGGACGCGGCACAGCCGTGACCGGAACCGACAGCACCGGATCGACCTCGACCGTCGGCAGGAGCGCCCCGGCGTCGATCGCCGCCGCACGCAACGAGTCCACACCACGGATCCGGACCCCGCTGACCACACGGGCCTCGGTCAGGTTGCCGACGGGCAGGACGACGCGGTCCACACCGGCGTCGCGCGCGGCGATCAGCATCGGGATCACGCCGGGGACCGGACGCACCCGCCCGTCGAGGCCGAGCTCGCCGATGTAGACGATGCGCTCCGAGACGTCCGGCGCGAGACCGGCACCGGCGAGCACGGCCATCGCGATGGCGAGGTCGAACCCCGAACCGCGTTTCGGGATCGCCGCCGGGGTCAGGTTCACGGTGATCCGGCGGGCGGGCAGCGGACACCCCGCGTTCGCCGCCGCGGATCGCACGCGTTCCCGTGCCTCACCCAGCGAGGTGTCGGGCAGACCGATGATGCTGAACGTCGGGAGCTGACTGGTCAGGTGCGCTTCGACCTCGATGCGCCGACCGGTGACACCGAGGAGCGCGACCGCAGCAGCGCGCCCGATGCCGGTCACAGCACACCTGCCAGGTGCTCGACGACGGTGCGGGGACCGTCGACGTGGACCGCGACGACGTCCACCCGGACGGCGCGCGCCGAGGTCTCGGGGTGCGCGTCGAGCCACTCGGGCACGAGTCGCCGCATCCGGGTGAGCTTGGTCGCCGTGATCGCCTCGAACGGGTGACCGGTCGCGGCGCCGGAACGGGTCTTCACCTCGATGAAGGCGAGCGTGCAGGAATCCCACGCGACGATGTCGATCTCACCACGGGCACATCGCCAGTTCCGCTCGAGCACACGGAATCCCCGTGCTTCGAGCCAGGCCACCGCTCGTTCTTCACCGAATCGTCCGAGTCGGCCGTTCCGGAGCGACCGCCCCGGTGCGCGTTGCACGTCGTGTTCCATGTCGTTGCCTCCACGACAACGATCTCCGGAACGAACACCCCGATCGGCGGATGCGGAGAGTCTGTGGAATCAGTGCGGGCCAATTGCTCCTGTGGAGGAAAGAAGAAGGACCCGGGCGATCGAGATCACCCGGGTCCTGCTGCAACGAGCGTCAGTGCGCTGCTGCGTAAGCTTCCTGCACCTGCGTCGAGATGCGGCCGCGGGACGAGACTTCGTACCCGTTCTCCTTGGCCCACTCGCGGATCTTGCCGAGTTCTTCCGAGTTGCCGCGCTTGGGGGCGGACTTCGGGGCGGAACCGCCGCCGGTGCGACGACCGGAGACCTTGCGCGCTGCGGCGATGTAGTCGGAGATCGCCTCGCGGAACTTGTCGACGTTGTCGTTCGACAGGTCGATCTCGTACGACGAGCCGTCGAACGCGAATTCGACCGTCCGGCCTTCACCGGTGGTGATGGGGGAATCGTCGAGGTCGTCGACGAGCTGGACGGTGACCTTCTGTGCCATGGGGTGCTCCTGTTCGTGGGGCGGTTATTTCCCCATCAGAATAGCGCCAACAATTCTCCGCCGTTCCGGATCAGCGGCGATTCATCGAGAAAGAAGCAGGAGAAAGGAAATTGACGATCACTCGTCGAGTGCGAGTTCCTTCGGCAGTTCGAGTTCCCGCGTCGTGAGTTCCTCGACGTTCACGTCCTTGAACGTGAGTACCCGGACACCCTTGACGAACCGGTCGGAACGGTAGACGTCCCAGACCCAGACGTCGTTCATCGTCAGTTCGAAGTAGAAGTCGTGCTCCGTGTCACGGCGCACGAGTTCGACCTCGTTCGCCAGGTAGAAACGGCGCTCCGTCTCGACCACGTAACGGAACTGCGACACCACGTCGCGGTACTCGCGGTACAGGGCCAGCTCGACCTCGCGGTCGTAGTCGTCGAATTCGTCCTCATCCATTGCGCCCACAGTCTACGGCGACGGAGACCCGTGCGGACGACCGGCTCAACCGGCGACGGCGTCGAGTTCGTCGAACCCGTCCAGTGCGACGCTCGAGGCCTGGTGCAACCACGACTTGCGGTGCAGCGCGTGCGCCCCGATCGCCCGGATCGCGTCGTAGTGCGCCGTCGACCCGTAGCCCTTGTTCGACACCCACCCGTAGTGCGGAGCCTCGTCGTGCGCGGAGATCATGAGCGCGTCACGAGCGACCTTGGCCACCACGGACGCCGCAGCCACCGAGGCACAGTCGCGGTCGGCCTTGATCCGGACGACGACCTCGAGCGGATCTGCGGCCGGACGGAGCGACGCGGGCAGAGCGCGGCTCAGCCAGTCGAACGAGCCGTCGAGCACCACCACCGCACCGTCGAGGGACACCCCGTCGGCGACCAGGGAGCCGAGCGCCTGCGCACCGGCAGCACCGAGGGCGGGGACGATGCCCTGCTGGTCGACGAAGTCCGCCGAGGCCATGCCGACCGCCGTGCGTGCCCATCGCTGCACGACGGGCACGAGGTCGGTGCGGCGCGCTTCGGAGAGCAGCTTCGAGTCCGCGAGCCCCTGGGGCACTCGGCCGATGTCGAGCGTCACCGCGGCCACCCCGACGCCGACCGGACCGGCGATGGCGCCACGGCCGACCTCGTCCATGCCGATGACCGTCACGCGGCCCTCGGCGAGCAGACGCTTCTCGACCCGGAGCGACGGACGGACGGCGGTCACTCGTCGCGCTCCTCCACGCCGGCGAACACCTCGGGATGGTCGTCGAGCCACGTCCAGCGGCTCGCCGGCCACGAGATGACGAACGCGCGGCCCGTGACGTCGGACATCGGGACGAAGCCCTTCGACGGTGTGTCCCCGTTGTACCGGGAGTCCTTCGAGTCGTTCCGGTTGTCGCCCATCACCCAGATGGTGCCCTTCGGCACGGTGACCGAGAAGTCGGTCGCCGAGGCCGGAGCGCCGGCAGGCAGTTTCAGGTACGGCTCCTTGATCGGCACACCGTTCACCGACATCTGCCCGAGGTCGTTGCAGCAGGACACCTTGTCACCGGGCAGACCGATGACGCGCTTGATCAGGTGGTCGTCGCTGTCACCGGTGCCGAGACCGACCTGGGTCAGTGCCCAGTCGATGGCCTTCGCGGGCTGGGTGTCCGGCGTGACGCTCGGCACCTCGGACCCGGTGAGCCAACCGCCCGGGTCCTTGAACACGACGACGTCTCCCCGCTTCAGCGCCACGGCGCCGGGGACGAGCTCGTTGACGATCACCCTGTCGTTGATCTGGAGCGTGTTCTCCATCGACGCCGACGGGATGTAGAACGACCGGATCAGGAACGTCTTGACCAGGAACGACACGAGCAGTGCGGCGATGAAGATGATGACGAGGTCACGAAGGAATGTGAGGACTCCGTTCCGTTGCTTCTCGGCACGTGGCCTGCGCCCGGGATCCTCTGTCGTGTCCGTCATTTCCGCTCTCGTTCGAACCACTGTCTCCCCGCAATGGGAAGAGCCCCCCGTCGATGCACAACCGTACATGGACGAGGGGCTCGCAGCGGCGTCCGGCTCGCGGACGTTCACTGTGAAGGCGATCAGGCGTCGCGCTTCTCCTTGATCTTGCGGCGGGCCGCCTTGCCGCGGAGCTCGCGCAGGTAGTAGAGCTTCGCACGACGGACGTCACCCTTGGTGACGATCTCGATGTGGTCGATGATCGGCGAGTGCACCGGGAACCAGCGCTCGACGCCGACCTGGAAGCTCACCTTGCGGACCTTGAAGGTCTCGCCGATGCCGTGGCCCTGACGGCCGATGACGACTCCCTGGAAGACCTGGATACGCGAGCGCGTGCCTTCGATGATGTTGACGTGCACCTTGATGGTGTCGCCGGGACGGAAGTCCGGGACGTCGGTACGCAGCGATGCTGCGTCGACGTTGTCGAGGAGCTGGCTCATGGTGGGTTTCACTCTCTGCGGACGCGCACGGGTCGCCGCGGATCGAAGGTTCGGAAAGTGGTGGTGCGTGCCCGGTGTCGGCGACTCCCCCGTGGCAGAGTCCAGCCAGGGCACAGCGATCCATACTGCCACAGAGAGCGCGGGAGACAAAACGACGAGGATGGTCCCATGATCGAACTCCGCACCCCCGCCGAGCTGGACGGACTGCGCGTCGCCGGCCGGTTCGTGGCCGACGTCCTCGACGAGCTGCTCGAGACCGTCGACGTCGGCGTCAACCTCCTCGACCTCGACCGCGTCGCGGCCCGGATGATCGCCGAACGCGGGGCGGAGAGCTGCTACGTCGACTACCACCCGTCGTTCGGCAGGTCGCCGTTCGGCAAGAACCTCTGCACCTCGGTCAACGACGCCGCCCTGCACGGCCTGCCACACGACCACACCCTGCAGGACGGCGACCTCGTGAGCCTGGACTTCGCCGCGAGCGTCGACGGCTGGGTCGCGGACTCCGCGGTCAGCGTCCAGGTCGGGACGCCGCGCGACGAGGACCAGGCGCTGATCGCCACGGTCGAACGGGCACTGGCCGCCGGCATCGCCCAGGCGACTCCCGGCAACAAGCTCGGCGACGTCTCGCACGCCATCGGTCGCGTCGCACACGAGGCCGGCCACGAGGTGAACCTGCAGTTCGGCGGACACGGCGTCGGTCGCACCATGCACGGGGACCCGCACGTGCCGAACGACGGCCGTCCGGGTCGTGGCCTGAAGCTCCGGCCGGGACTGGTCGTCGCGATCGAGCCGTGGCTCATGCAGACCACCGACGAGCTCTACCAGGACGACGACGGCTGGACGCTGCGCAGCGTCGACGGCTCGCGTGCCGCGCACGTCGAGCACACGGTCGCGGTCACCGCGGCCGGCCCCGAGGTCCTGACCCTGCGTCGCGCCCAGCGCGCCGACCCGACCGCGTGACGGACTGGAGGCACGGTGCGGGCCCGCTCCGCGCCTCCGGTCCGTCACGCTTCGTCCCCATCCCACGGACGCGACAGATCTCGCTGCCCGCGGACCGTCACAACAGCGAAAGCGACAGATCTCCGCGGATGTTCCGCGGAGATCTGTCGCTTTCGCGAGACCGGCGAGGCTACTCGTCGGGCAGCAGGTCCGGACGGACGCGCCGCGTCCGCTCCAGCTGCTGCTCGTGCCGCCAGGCACCGACACGGGCGTGGTGCCCGCTGAGCAGGACGTCGGGGACGTCGAGGCCGCGCCAGGACGCGGGCTTGGTGTACGAGGGGTACTCGAGCAGGCCGTCCTCGTGGGACTCCTCGACCAGCGACTCGGGGTTGCCGACGACGCCGGGGACGAGTCGTCCGACGGCCTCGATCATGGCCATCGCGGCGACCTCGCCGCCGTTCAGCACGTAGTCGCCGAGCGAGAGCTCGACGACGGTGGCCCGCGACGACGCCCATTCGAAGACGCGGGCGTCGATTCCCTCGTACCGCCCGCAGGCGAACACGAGGTGCTCCGACGTCGACGCGAGCGACCGCGCGATCGACTGCGTGAAGGGCGTGCCGGCCGGCGTCGGGACCACCAGGGTGGACGAGCCGTCGGGGCGGAAGAGCGCTTCGAGCGCCTGCGCCCACGGCTCCGGCTTCATCACCATGCCGGCGCCCCCGCCGTACGGGGTGTCGTCGACGGTGCGGTGCCGGTCGGTGGTCCAGGACCGTAGGTCGTGCACGTGCAGATCGAGCAGACCGCCGGAGCGGGCCTTGCCCAGCAGGGACACGTCGAGCACGGAGAAGAACTCCGGGAAGATCGTGACGATGTCGATCCGCACGGGGACTAGTCCGTGACCGTCTCGGGGCGCGAGGTGTCCTCGGGGTCCTCGAACAGCCCCTGCGGCGGCGTGACCGTGACGGTGCCGGCCGCGATGTCGACCGCCGGCACGATGGCCGAGACGAACGGCACGAGGACCTCGCCGCGGGACGGCGTGTCGATCGCGAGGAGGTCCTGGGCGGGCATGTGGTCCACGCGGGCGACCGTACCGACCTCGACGCCGTCACGCAGGACCTTGAGCCCGACGAGCTGGTGGTCGTACCAGGCGTCGTCCTCACCGGTCTCGGCGTCGGCGTCCTGCTCGACCCAGAGGATGATGCGCGCCAGGGACTCGGCCGCGGTCCGGTCGTCGATCCCGGCGAAGAACGCGACGGGGTGCCCGTTGTACCAGCGGAGTTCGTCCAGCTCGAGGGTCTTGCCCGACCACGGTGAGTCGTCGGGGACCTGCAGCGTGAAGGTGGCGCCCGGGGTGAACCGACGATCCGGGTCGTCGGTGTAGAGCTCGAGCTTGATGCCGCCCTTGAGCCCGTGCGCCTTCGTGATTCGACCCACCCGGAGCTGGGTCGTCTCCCTAGGAATCGGTGTCCACCACGTCGACCCGCACGCGCTTGCCGTCGGCCAGGGCCGTGACGAGGGTGCGGAGCGCCTTGGCGGTGCGCCCGGCGCGACCGATCACGCGGCCGAGGTCCTCGGGGTGCACGCGCACCTCGAGGACCTCGCCGCGTGGGGAGGTGGAACTGGCGACGCGCACGTCGTCAGGGTGATCGACGATCCCCTTGACGAGGTGCGTCAGCGCGGATTCGAGCAAGGACTACGCCTCGGTCGTCTCGTCGGCGGTCTCGGCGTCGTCGGCCTTGGCGGCGGGCGCCGTCTTCTCCGACTTCGGCTTGAGGACGGCCTTCTTCGAGGAGTCGACCTGGAAGGCCGGCTTCGGCTCGGCGACCTTGACCTTGGACTCGGTGTCCTTCTCGCCCTTGAACTTGGCCCAGTCGCCGGTCAGCTTGAGGAGGGCCGCGACCTGCTCGGTCGGCTGCGCGCCGACGCCGAGCCAGTAGAGCGCACGCTCGGACTCGATCTTGATGACCGAGGGCTCCTCGGTCGGGTGGTACTGACCGATCTCCTCGAGGACACGACCATCGCGCTTGGTGCGCGAGTCGGCGACGACGATGCGGTAGTAGGGCGCACGGATCTTACCGAGACGCTTCAGACGGATCTTGACAGCCACAATTGCTCCTGTTTGCTTTCGTTGTGGTTGAACTGGAACCGCGGGCGTGGGGGCACACACGGCGAAAGCTCGAGAGAGATCGCTCACAGCTGGATAGAGGGTCGAGCTGCGGCGATTCGACCGTTCATTCTTGCAGATTCCCGGCCGTGATGCGAGCCGACTCGCTACGGCGCGAGGCGCCGCACCGCTTCGAGGGCCTCGGACGTCGCCCGGACCGCGTCCACGCTCCGTGCGTCACGCGCGCCGCCGACGACGGCGTACGGCACGCCGGCGGCCTGGAGGCCCGTGGCGAGTCCGTCGGGCGCGTCGCCCTCGGCGTCGCTCGCGCGCTCCTGCCCGGCGCAGACCACGACGCTGTCCGCCGGGACGCCGACCTCGTCCCCGTGCTCGTCGCGGATCCAGAGCACCCCGGGTTCGATGCGCAGGTACTCCTGCACGCCGCCGACCATCCGCACCCCGGCGTCCCGCAGCCGGCCGATCGCGACCCAGCGCGAGGTGATGCCGATCCCCTGGCCGAACTTGCCCGAACGCCGGAGCACCGTCACCTGCGACCCCGGCCGGGTGGTGCGCTGCGCCGCGGGGAGCCGCTGCGGCACGTCGCCGACGAGCTCCTCGGACACGTCGAGGTCCCAGCGGGCCGCGAACTCCGCGGCCCGGACGACCTCGTCGGGCGACTCGGTCAGGAACGCCGCGGTGTCCACGCCGATGCCACCGCCGCCGATGATCGCGACGGTGCCCTCGGGGACCCCCTGGCGGAGTGCCTGCTCGTAGGACAGCACGTGCGGCAGGTCGCTGCCGGGGACGTCGATGCTCCGCGGGACCACCCCGGCCGCGAGCACGACGGCGTCGCTGTCGACGAGGTCCGCAGCCGTGGCCGGGCGTCCGAGGTGGATCGTGGCGCCCCGCTCCGTGAGCTCGGCACGGGCGGACCGCACCGTGGCGGCGTAGTCCTCCTTGCCCGGGACGAGTGCGGCGAGGCCGAACTGGCCGCCGAGGCGGTCGGAGGCCTCCCAGACGGTGACGTCGTGGCCGCGTCGGGCGGCGTCCACCGCGGCGGCGAGCCCGGCCGGTCCGCCACCGACGACGTCGACGCGCTTCGGGTCCGCGGTCGGCCGCGCGGGGAAGACCACCTCGCGGGCGGCACGGGGGTTCACGAGGCACGACACCGGTGCGCCGATGATCGAGCGGTCGAGGCACGCCTGGTTGCAGCCGATGCAGGTGTTCACGAGGGCGAACCCGCCCGCGAGCGAGCGCGACACGATCGCGGGGTCGGCGAGGAACGGCCGGGCGAGGGCGACGGCGTCGATCAGACCGTCGCTGAGGACGGCCTCGCCGTCGCGCAGGTCCGTCATCCGGTTCGAGGCGATCACGCGGACGTCCGGGTGCGCGGACGAGCGCACCACCGCGGCGACCCGTGCCGCGTACGCCAGCCACGCCCCGTGCGGCACCGAGGCCTGCACGGTCGGGGTGCGGGACTCGTGCCAGCCGATGCCGACCGAGATGCCGTCGAGTCCGAGCGGCAGCAGGTCGTGCACGAGCGCGTCGACCTCGTCGTCGGTCGACGAGCCGGGCATCAGGTCGGCACCGGACAGCCGGATCGTCACGGCGAGCTCGGGCACCGCGGCGCGGACGGCCCGGACGACCTCGATCGCGAAGCGCCGACGCCGTTCCGCATCGCCGCCCCACTCGTCGTCGCGCAGGTTCGTCAGCGGCGACTGGAACTGGTTGATCAGGTACCCCTCGGACGCCATGATCTCGACGCCGTCGAACCCGATCGCGCGAGCGGTGCGGGCCGCGGCGGCGAAGTCCTCGATGGTCCGCTCGACCTCGGCCGACGTCAGCTCTGTCGGCACCACCCCGCGGGCGGCCGCCCACGGCAGGGCCGAGGGCGCCACGACGCGCTGCGGGTCACCGTGCCGGTCGACCATGCCCGACGCGAGCGCGTACCGCCCGGCGTGGAACAGCTGCGCGAGGATCGTCCCGCCCTCGTCGTGCACGGCGTCGACCGCCACCCGGAACCGCTCGTCGGCTCCCCCGACGTCGAACACCGCGAAGTCCGGACCGCCGCGGGCCTCGTCGTTCACCGCGATGCCGCCGGTGATGATGCACGCCACCCCGCCGGCCGCCCGTTCGCGGTAGAAGGCGGCCATGCCGGCTCCGCCGTCGTCGTGCACCTCGAGCCCGGTGTGCATCGACCCCATCACCACCCGGTTCGCCAGGTGCAGGGGGCCGAGGGTCCAGGGTGACGCGACGGTCCGGAGTGACTCCGGCACGACGGGGGCGGAAGCGACGCTGCTCATGCGCCTATTCTGCGGTGTCCGCGGCCGGGGCGTCGGCCGGCAGCACCGCGTCGCGGAGGGGCGACGTCGTGTCCGACCAGTACGGCGGGGCGATGACCGTGAGTCCGCCGTCGACCGAGAGCACCTGCCCGGTGATGTACCCGGCCTTGTCCGACAGCAGGAAGTCGACGGCGTCGGCCATGTCGTCGGCCGTCCCGGGGCGCTGCAGCGGGAGCTTCTCGAGCACCGTGTCCATCGGCGCCTGGCCGGGGACCTTCGTGTAGAAGTACTCGAGCGAGTCGGTGTCGATGAGGCCGCCGTTCACCGCGTTGACGGTGATCTGACGCGGACCGAACTCCACCGCCATGTACTTCATGTAGGCCTCGCTCATCGCCTTGGCGGCACCGAGTGCGGCGTAGGTCGGGAACGCCCGGAGTGATCCGTACGAGGTCACGACGACGATGCGGCCACCGCGGTCCATGAGTTCCGCGGCGCGCTGGGCGCCGAGCACGAACGAGCGGGCGTTCGTGGCGTAGCTGCGGTCGAGGTGGTGCAGCTTGAGGTCGGCGACGGGCTTGAACGCGCTGGCGGCGGCGTTCGCGACGAACATGTCGAGGCGCCCGTAGGTGTCGCGCACCAGGTCGAACAGGGCGTCGATCGACTCCGGCTGCTCGATGTCGACCTGCGCGGTGATGCCGTCGCCGCCCGCGGCCTTGACGTCAGCCAGCGACTCCTCGGCCAGGTCGGCGTTGCCCTTGTACGTCACCACGACGGTGACGCCGCGCCTGCCGAGCTTCTGTGCGAGCAGGCGGCCGATGCCGCGCGAAGCGCCCGTGATCAGTGCGATGGGTGCGTTGGTGGAGTCGGTCACTGGTGTCCTCTGCTGACGTGGTTGCGGACGGACTGGAGGCGCGGGGCGGGCCCGCCACGGGCCTCCGGTCCGGTGGTTGGTGACGGTCTAGAACCCGGCCTGGCCGGTGACGACGGCGCGGCCGACGATCAGCTTCTGGATCTCGTTGGTGCCCTCTTCGAAGCGCTGCGCGCGTGCGTCGCGGTAGACGCGCTCGATGGCGTTGCGCTTCCAGTAGCCCTGCCCGCCGTGCACCTGCAGGGCCTTGTCGGTGACGCGCGCGAGCATGTCGACGGCGACCATCTTCGAGGCGCTGGACAGCGTGCCGGCGTCGGGGCGGTCTGCTTCGTAGGCGCGGGCGGCCTCGAGCACCAGGGCGCGGGCGGCGGCGATGTCGGCGTAGTTCTCGGCCAGGTAGAACTGGATCGCCTGGCGGCTGGAGAGCCGCTTGCCGAACGTCTCGCGCTTGTTGGCGTACTCGACGGCGAGCTCGTTCGCCCGCTCGGCGAGCCCGACGGCGCTCATCGCGACGGACACCCGGCTCGGCAGCAGGAAGCCGCCGAGCGCGACCTCGAGGCCCTGGCCTTCCGCGCCGAGGCGGGCGCTGGCGGGGATCGGGGTGTCGGTGAACCGCAGGATCGCGTGGTCGGTGCCGCGGATGCCCATCGTGTCGGAGTCGTCGATCACCTCGGCACCCGGCAACCCGCTGTTCGGCATGAGGAACGCGACCGTGCCGTCCTGGCCGGTGGTGCCCTCCAGCCGAGCGGCGATGAGCCAGTGGTCGGCCTGCACGCCGAAGGTGATGAGGTGCTTCTCACCGTTCATCACGTAGGTGTCGCCCTCACGCCGGACCGTCGTGCGGATGTCCGCTCCGGTGCCCGCGGTGGCCTCGGTCAGGGTGAACGCGACGAGCGTGTCGCCGGCGACGCTCGGCTTGACGACCTGCTCGATCTGCTCCGGCGTCGCGTAGGGGGCCATCGCGCGCCAGGTGCCGTTGATGACGTGCACGAGCATGCGGATGGAGGCGTGCGAGCGGGAGATGACCTCCATGATCTCGAGGTACCGCGAGAAGGGGATCGCCCGTCCGCCGAGCTCCGTCGGGGCTGCGAGGCTGAGCCACCCGCGCTCCTTGAGCTCCTGGAACAGCTCCGGGGCGACCCGGCCGGTGCGTTCGATCTCGTCCGCCCACTCCTCGCCGGGGCCTCGGACCCACTCGGTGACCTCGGTCTTGAGCTGCTGGAAGGCGGCTTCGTCGAAGCCGGTGCTCGTCTGCTCGACGATCGTCATCGTGTCTCGTTCTCCTTCGTCGCGACGAGCGCGGCCGCCTGCTCGCGCAGGACGTTCTTCTGGACCTTGCCGACCGCGTTGCGCGGCAGCTCGGTGGTGTACTCGAGTCGTTCCGGCCAGTAGTACTTGCTCACGCCGGCCGTGTCGAGGTACTGCTGCATCCCGGCGAAGTCGAGCGGCTCGTCCGCGCGGGCGTTCACGACCCAGGCGCACGCACGTTCACCGAGCCGTTCGTCCGGCATCGCCACGATCGCGACGTCCGTGACCAGCGGGTGCTGGTACAGCAGGTTCTCGATCTCGACGACGGGGATCTTCTCGCCGCCGCGGTTGATGACGTCCTTCACGCGTCCGGTGATCGACAGGAAGCCCTTCTCGTCGACCTTCGCCAGGTCGCCGGTGCGGTACCAGCCGTCCGCGGTGAACACGTCGTCGGTCAGGTCCGGACGGTCGAGGTAGCCGGCGAACATCGTGGGCGAGTGCAGCTCGAAGTTGCCCTCGGTCCCGGCGGGCAGCTCGATCCCCGCGTCGTCGACGATGCGGATGGCGATGCCCGGCAGTGCCCGGCCGTCGTGGCCGTACGCGTCGGCGGGGTCGTCGCCCGGGCTGGACAGGGCGCCGAGACACGTCTCGCTCGTCCCGAAGGCGCCGAGGATGGCGCTGCCGAGCACCGTGCTCGCCCGCTGGGCCAGTGCGCGGGGCACCGCGGCCCCCGTCGGCACGAAGATCCGGAGCGACTCGGGCCGCGGAGCGCCGGCCTCGACCAGGTCGACGAGGTCGGTCAGGAACGGCGTCGCGCACTGCACGAAGGACGCCCGGGCGACGCCGAACGCCTGCTCGAGTGCGACCCGGCCGTCCCACACCGGCTGGATGACCTGCGGCGCACCGAGCCGGAACGCCAGCAGCATGCCGTACAGGAACCCGGTCTGGTGGGCGAGCGGCGAGGGGATGTAGATGCGGTCGGCGCCGGTCAGACCGGACTGCGCCACGTGCATGGCGGTCGCGAGCCCGAGCGTCCGGTGAGGGTGCTGCACGCCCTTCGGCTCCCCCGTGGTGCCGGAGGTGAAGAGCAGCTGGCAGACGTCGTCCGGACCGGGAGCGTGCGACGCGATCTCGTCGACGTCGACGTGCACGGCGGCGAGGGCGTTCTCGAAGTAGCGCCAGTGCCAGTCGCTCGCCACGACCCGCTCCAGGGCATCGGCGGGCAGCGGCGGCTGGTTCGTCGGGGTGTCCCCCTGCCCGCGGGCCTCGGCGCGGAGCACGATGACGTGCTCGAGCGACAGGCGGCGGTCCTGCGCGGCGGCCTCGTCGATGACTTCGAGGAGTTCGAGCGCGGGACGGCGCTTCCGGAACACGTTCGGCAGGAAGACCACGCGGGCCTTCGAACGCGCGAGCGTCATGGTGGTCTCGCGTGGACCGAACACCGGCATGATCGGGGTCGCGACGGCGCCGATCTGGATCGTACCGAGGGTGATCGAGACGAACTCGCGCCAGTTCGGCAGCTGCATCGCGACGGATTCGCCGGTGCGCACGCCGAGTTCGAGCAGCAGGGCGGAGACCCGGTCGGCCTCGTCCTGCAGCTCCTTCCACGTGGTGTTCACGGGCGTCGCACCGCCGACCTCGATCACCGCGAGGCCGTCGGGGTCGGTCTGCGACAGGGCACGGACCCGCTCGCTCAGGACGAGGGGGTCGGCGTCGACGCCGGCGAGCTCGGGCACAGCGACGGGGGGCTGCGGGGCGGGGGATTGCGGAGCGGCGGGCTGCGGGACGGCGGGCTGCGCGACCGGCTGGTCGGTGGGCTCGGGCACCGCCGACGTGTCGAGGTCACCGGCAGCCGCGCTGACCAGGGGCGTGCCCAGGTGCGTGCGGACCCCGTCGGCCTCGGCGGCGTCGATCCGGTCGTCCCGCGCCACCTGCGCTGCGAGCCGGTCACCGACGGACATGTCGAGCCCGACGGAGTTCATCGCTTCGAGGAACGTCGGGTAGGAGATCCGGTAGGCACGCGGGTAGGTCAGGCCGGACACCCCGTCGGCACCCGACGCAGCGACCGCGAGGGACATCAGCACGCGGTGGTCGTTGAACGAGGACATCGGCGCACCGTGCAACCCGGCTGCACCGACGCCGGTGACCCGCAGCTCGTCCGCACCCTGCTCGGCACGGCCGCCCATCCGGTTGAGCTGGAGCATCGCCGCGACGCGGTCGGACTCCTTCAGCCGGATGTGCGCCACGTTCCACAGCCGGCTGGTGCCCTCGGCGAAGGTGGCCATCGTCGACAGCACGGGCAGCAGGTCCGGGATCGGACGGCAGTCGACGTCGAGCGGCCGGAGCGGTGACCCGTCGTGCTCGATCCGGACGAAGCCGGTCTCCTCGTCGATCCGCATCGGCACGCCCATCGCGGTGGCGAGGTCGAGGAACTCGCTCTCCGGGTGGTCCGTCTCGGCCGTCGTCGTGGCCGTCATGCCGCGCAGCAGCACGTTCGACTCGCGGGTGCCGGCCGCCGCGATGCCGAACGCAGCGGAGCCGATGTCGGGCGGGATGACGTAGTCGTGCGGGGTAGCCTGCTGGCCCGCCGGGATCCGGTACTCGAGCCAGTCGTCGGAGACCTCCACCGTCAGGCCGAACTGCCGCATCATCCGCACGGTGAGCTCGACGTAGGGCTGCTCGTTGAGCCGTCCGCCGGTGATGTGGATCCGGGTCTCGTGCTCGGCGAACGGTGCCACCAGCAGCAGCCCGGACACCCACTGCGACAGCGTGCCGGCGATCGTCACGTCACCGCCGCGCGGGCGCCTCGGCTGCACGGTGACGGGCGGGCAGTCGTTCGTCGCCTCGAGCTCCACACCCATCTGCGTCAGCGAGGTGAGCAGCGCCTTGATCGGTCGGCGCTGGAAGTACTTCATGCCGGACAGGGTCATCGGGCGGTCGGCCAGCGAGGCGAGCCCGGTCATGAAGTAGAGCGTGGTGCCCGAGGACCCCATGTTGAGCAGGCCGTCGGCACCCCGCGAGCCGTGGTCCACCACGTCGGTCGCCTCGTACCGGCCGCCCAGTCCGGTCACGTGGTACGCGTTCCCACGACGCTTGACGTCCACCCCGAGCGCGCGGAGCGTGCCCACGGTCCACTCCACCTGTCGCGTCGCGCTCACCCCGGAGACGACACTCGTCCCCTTCGCGAGCGACGCGAGCACCAGCGCACGGTGCGCGTGGTACTTCGAGACCGGGATGTCGAGTTCTCCGACGAGCGGGGCGTTCGTCCCGCGGACCACCAACTGCATGCGTACCTCTTCCCTGTAGGAACATTTCAACGGTACGCCCGGTGTGGAACTAATTGCGGAAGGATCCGCACGATCGGGACAGTGCTTCGTTGTGCGTGTCCGACAAGGACCCGGGCAGGATGGACGGCATGGACATCCGCTTCACCGAGTCCCGCCCGTCGACCATCGGCGTCGAGTGGGAACTCCCCCTGGTCGACCGGGCGACCGGCGACCTCGCTCCCCGTGCCCCCGCCGTCATCGCCGCCGTGCACGAGCGGCTCGGTGACCACGACCGCGTCACCGAGGAACTCCTGACGAACACGGTCGAGGTCGTCTCGAGCGTCCACGACCGCGTGGGGGCTGCGGCGAGCGAGCTGTCCGGCATCATCGGCGAGGTCATCGACGCCGCCGAGCCGCTCGACGCCCAGGTGATGTGCTCCGGCACGCACCCGTTCGCGGTGTGGGACCAGCAGGAGATCACCCCGGACAGCGAGCACTACACGACCCTCATCGACCGCACCCGCTGGTGGGGACGCCAGATGCTCATCTGGGGCGTGCACGTGCACGTCGGCATCGACGACCGCGACAAGGCCGTGCCGATCATGAACGCGATGCTCGCCTACGTCCCGCACCTGCAGGCGTTCACCGCGTCGAGCCCGTTCTGGGGCGGCACCGACACCGGGTACGCCTCGAACCGCGCACTCATGTTCCAGCAGCTCCCGACCGGCGGGCTCCCGCCGCAGCTCGGCGCCTGGGCGAACTTCGAAGAGGTCGTCGGCGACCTCACGCACACCGGCGTCATCGACGGGGTGAAGGACCTGCGGTGGGACATCCGACCGTCGCCGGGCTGGGGCACCCTGGAGAACCGGGTGTCCGACGGCATCTCGACCCTGCACGAGGTCGGCGCCGTCACCGCGCTCGTGCAGTGCCTGGTGACCGCCTGCTCGGACCGGCTCGACGCCGGTGAGACCCTGCCCACGATGCAGCCCTGGTTCATCCGCGAGAACAAGTGGCGCGCGGCCCGCTACGGCATGGAGGCCGAGATCATCACGAACGTCGCCGGCGACGAGCGGCTCGTGACCGACGAGGTGCACGACCTGGTGCAGCGGCTCGACCCGATCGCCGAGCGGCTCGGCTGCCAGGACGAACTGCACCACCTCGACACCATGATCGAGCGCGGCGCCTCGTACCAGCGGCAGCTGCAGGTCGCGCGGGAGAACGGTGGCGACCTGCGCGAGGTCGTCCGCCACCTGGTCAGCGAGTTCCGCGACGCGCTCTAGCCTCGACCAGACGACGGACGGGAGGCCCGGTGCCAGCTGGCACCGGGCCTCCCGTCCGTCAGGTGGTCGCGACTAGCGACCCAGGAACTTCTGCAGGCTCGCGAGCTCTTCCTCGGTCGGTGCCTTGCCGCCCTTGGCGCCCCCGAGTCCGAGGCCGGACCCCTGCGGGGCCTGCTGCGGCGCAGCCGCCGCGCCGGCGGCCAAGGCCGCGCGCTTGGCGGGGTTGCCCACCTTCGACTTCTTCTTGCCGCCCTGCTGCTGCTTCTTGCCGCCGTGCATGCCCGGGATCGGACCCATGCCCGGCATCTGCGGCACGCCACCGCGGGCGACGGTCTTCATCATCTTGGCGGCCTGCTCGAAGCGGTTCACCAGCGCGTTGACCTCGGTGACGGTCGATCCGGCACCGCGCGCGATGCGCAGACGACGCGAACCGTTCAGGAGCTTCGGGAGCTCGCGCTCCTGGGGCGTCATCGACTGGATGATCGCCTCGGTGCGGACGATCTCGCGCTCGTCGAAGTTGTCGAGCGCCTCGCGCATGCCCTTCGCTCCGGGGAGCATGCCGAGCATGCCCTTGATGGAGCCGGCCTTGCGGAGCTGCTGCATCTGCTGCAGGAAGTCGTTCAGCGTGAAGTTGTCGGTCGCGATCTTGTCGGCGACCTTGCGCGCCTCTTCCTCGTCGAAGGCGCCCTGCGCCTGCTCGATGAGGGACAGGATGTCGCCGAGGTCGAGGATGCGGCTCGCCATACGGTCCGGGTGGAACGGCTCGAAGTCGTCGAGCGACTCACCCGTCGACGCGAACATGATCGGGCGGCCGGTCACACTGGCCACCGACAGGGCGGCACCACCGCGGGCGTCACCGTCGAGCTTCGAGAGCACGACGCCGGTGAAGTCGACGCCTTCCTGGAAGGCGCGGGCCGTGTTGACGGCGTCCTGACCGATCATCGCGTCGATGACGAAGAGGACCTCGTCCGGGTCGACGGCCTTGCGGATGTTCGCGGCCTGCTTCATCAGCTCGGCGTCGACACCGAGCCGACCGGCGGTGTCGACGATGACGGTGTCGTACTGCTGGTCGATCGCGGCCTTGACGGCGTTCTTGGCGACCTTGACCGGGTCGCCGACACCGTTGCCGGGCTCGGGCGCGAAGACGTGCACGCCGGCCTGCTCGCCGACGACCTGCAGCTGCTGCACGGCGTTCGGACGCTGCAGGTCCGCCGCGACCAGCATCGGGGTGTGGCCGTCCTTCTTGAGCCACTTGCCGAGCTTGCCCGCGAGAGTGGTCTTACCGGCACCCTGCAGACCCGCGAGCATGATGACCGTCGGCGGCTTCTTCGCGAACTCGAGCCGTCGCTGCTGCCCGCCCAGGATGCCGACGAGTTCCTCGTTGACGATCTGGACGACCTGCTGCGCCGGGTTGAGCGCGCGGTTGACCTCGTCGGAGAGGGCACGCTCGCGCACCGATGCGGTGAACGCCTTGACGACCTCGAGCGCGACGTCGGCGTCGAGGAGCGCCCGCCGGATCTCGCGGACGGTGCCGTCGACGTCGGACGGAGTCAGCCGACCCTTGCTCCGCAGATTGCGGAAGGTCTCGGTCAGCCGATCGGAGAGTGAACCGAATTGCGCCATGATCCGTCGATTCTACCGGTAGACGAGCAGATCACCTGATCCGGCGTCCAGCGCTCGGTATCGTCGAGGCATGCGCGCCGTCCCCGAGGAGCTCGACCCCGCGGTGGTCGCCGAGATCGACGGGCGCCTCGCGCGTCTGCAGACCGAGCTCGGCGTGACGATCCCCTGGGCGATCGAGAGCGGCAGCCGCGCCTGGGGCTTCCCGTCCCCCGACAGCGACTACGACTGCCGGTTCCTGTACGTGCGACGGCCGGACGACTACCTGTCGCTCTGGCCCAGCCGTGACGTCATCGAGACGCCGCTGGACAAGGTCTTCGACGTCAGCGGGTGGGACCTCGCCAAGACGGTCCGCCTGGCCGTGAACGGGAATGCGACGGTCGGCGAGTGGCTGCGGTCACCGATCGTGTACTCGGGCGACGAGGGCTTCCGCGACCGCCTGCTGGCGTTCGTGGCGAGCGTCGCCGACCGCGGGCGCATCGGCCGGCACTACCTGCACGTCGCCGATCGGCAGTACGAGCGCGAGGTCACGCTGAAGCGCTTCTTCTACGTGCTCCGCACCGCGGCC
Source organism: Curtobacterium sp. ME12 (assembly GCF_903970855.1). Classification (NCBI taxonomy): domain Bacteria; kingdom Bacillati; phylum Actinomycetota; class Actinomycetes; order Micrococcales; family Microbacteriaceae; genus Curtobacterium; species Curtobacterium sp. ME12. The sequence goes on along the minus strand of NZ_CAJCKD010000013.1, from coordinate 27,927 downwards.
TCGCTCCGCTGGCTGCGGGAGCACCCGGAGAGCGCCACGCCCCCCATGGACCTGCCGACGCTGCTCGCCGAGTCGACGGTCGACCGCGCGGTGGCCGACGCCACGACGGATCTCATCGCGGTGAAGGCGCGGACGCGCGAGGTCGGCACCGGCACCCCACCCGGTGTCCTCGTCCGGTTCGTCGACGCGGAACTCGACCTGGCACGGTCCTTCGACGACCTGCCGCCCGAGAACTCCTCTGCCGACGCGCACGACCGAGCGGACGCGTACTTCCTCGGCGAGCTCGACCGGCTGCGCTGACGAGGACCCACGGGGCGGTCGGCACAGAGCAGGAGGGCTCAGCGGACCACGACCCCCTCGGCGAGCTCGACCGGGGCCGTCAGCCCGACGTCGAGGACCACCGGTGCCGTCGACGGAAGTCGGTCGCCCGTCGGGAACCACCGCCGCTCCGGCGACACCAGGATGACGAGACCGTCGACGTCACCGACCGCGGCGAAGCCCTCGCCGGGCGGGTTGGCGTAGGGCTCGAGCCCGGCGTGGCGCAGGGTCTCGACGGCACCGAGGACGTCCGGGACGGGGATGCCGACCTCGCTGACCGAGACGAGCGGAACGGCGCCGGCGTGTGCCGGTGCGAGTGCGGCGCTCGCGGACCTGGTCGCGACGAGTTCGCGGCGCTCGATCAGCTCGAGCAGCTGCTGATCCGGACCCTCGAAGTACACCGATCGCGAGTTCCAGTTCGGCGGGCCGTCGAACTGGTCTCGGCCGGCGGCGTCGACCAGCACGATCGCGATCTCGGCGACCCACGCTGCAGCCGCGTCGAACGTGCCCGTCGGGATCGTGATCGCCAGGTGGAGCGCGCCGGTCATCCCCGGGAGCTCGCGGAACACGAGTTGTGTGGACCCGACGGCGACCTCGACCGCCCCGTCGACGAGCTCGACCGAGCAGCCGAGCCGTTCGTAGAAGCGAGCGGTGCCGTCGAGGGAACGGGTGGCGAGCTGAACCTGGCGGATATCCATGCGCCCATTGGAGCAGCTCAACCGATGTTGCGGTCAAGCACCGGGTTGATGAGCCAGGAACTGTCGTCCGCCCGCCATCAGGACTGCCACACCTCAGTGCGAGACCGCACGGCGAGGCGTGCGACGCAGCGCGACGACCGTGAGCGAGACGAGCACGAGCGTTGCGGACCCGATGACCATGATCACCGCGTCCGTGCGTTCGTTCGCGAACCACCGGAGGGCGATCGCCCCCGCGGCGCCCCAAGGGATCCAGGCGATGGAGAGCGAGGCCGCCAACTCCTGGCGCCGCTGCACGAGCAGCACGACCACGAGGATCGCAAGCAGGGCGCCGGCGGCCGCGAGCATCCAGGCGGGGGCCACAACGGTCCACATCGCACTGTCGGTCACTGTGGTCAGATGGAACGGGCGCCCGCTCGACGGGAACAGGACCGCGTAGGAGGCCAGGCCACCCCCGACGACCGCGAGTCCCCAGAGGAACGCGCCGCGGTGACGCGGATCGCCGCAGTTCGCGAGCAGGATCAGCAGCAGGGTCACACCGGTGGTCGTGGAGTGCGGGCCGTTCCAGGACTCGTCGGACCGCCCGAGCAGCCAGGCCGCTGCGGCACCGAGCACTGCGAGGACGGCCAAGAGGTATACGCCCCACCGCGACCGCACGGCCGCGGCGAGCGCCATCAGGGCGAGCGGGACGACGACGAGGATCCCGGCGTTCCAGAACGGCCCGAACGTGCGCAAGTCACCGGGGGTCTGCAGTGGGCGCGCGTCCCAGGGTCCCCACACCACGAAGACGCCGTATACGAGGGCGAACCCGAGGGCCGACCCAGCCCCGATCGACGCGGCGATCCCCCGGACCGCGGAGGGCACGACGGAGTCCGCCCAGGCGCGGAGGCCGTGCAGGCGGAGACCGACCACCTCGCCCCTCGCCGGTCGGGTGCGTCCGTGGGCGTCCGCGACGTCGAGCAGTGTCCCGAGCATCGCGACACCGTGCTCTCGTCGCCACCTCGGCGGGTACCACCGGATCGCAGCGCGGTACTCCTCCTCCAGCCTCGTGGTCGTCACGACGCTCCCCCCATCTGGATCGTCCCCGGTCGCCACGTCGACAGTCGCGCTCGCGCCACGGTGGCGTTCGCCTCCAGGCGCCGCACCTCAGCGGCGAGCGCCCGAGCGCCGTCCTCGGTCAGCTCGAAGTAGCGGCGCAGGCGCCCGTCCACGACCTCCTCGCCCGCCGTGCGGACGAGCTCCTGGTCGAGCAAGCGGTCGAGCACCGCGTACAGCGTGCCGACCTTCAGCTGCACCCGCGCGCCCGACAGCTCGGATGCCTCGCCGATCAACGCGTACCCGTGCTTCCGTCCGCCGACGAGCGCGGTCAGGACGAGCATCGTCGGCTCGCGCATCTCCGTGGTACTCATGCGGAAAGGATACTCATACAATCAGATTATGCAAGCGGCGACCGCGAAAACGGGTTGATGTACGGAGTCCAGAAACTGTCGTACGCTGGCGCCCATGCCGGAACTCGAGATCGTCCGGGTGCCCGGGCTGCTCGACTACAACGAGGGCCTCGCACTGCAGCAGCGCCTGAAGGCTGACGTCGTCGCCGCGCGCTCCCCTGGCGCGGTCGTTCTGTGCGAGCACCCGTCCGTGTACACCGCAGGTCGTCGGACGCGGCCGAGCGACCTGCCGACGGACGGCTCCCCCGTGGTCGAGGTCGACCGCGGCGGGCGCATCACGTGGCACGGCCCCGGACAGCTCGTCGCCTACCCCATCCTGCGGCTCGCCGAGCCCCTCGACGTCGTCGCCTGGGTGCGTGACCTCGAGCAGGTCATCATCGACGCCGCCGCCGCGGTCGGCATCACGGCGGAGCGCATCGACGGTCGCAGCGGCGCGTGGGTGCCGACCTCGCCGCCGGCGAAGGTCGGCGCGATCGGGCTGCACGTCGCCGAGGGCGTCACGAGCCACGGGATCGCGATCAACTGCGAGAACGACCTCGAGGCCTACGCGACGATCGTGCCATGTGGGATCGCGGACGCGGGCGTCACCACGCTCTCGCGGGCCGCAGGACACCGGGTCGCCGCCGACGAGGTCGCCGACCGCGTCGCTGCCCGGGTGCAGGCGGCGTTCGACGGCATGCACACCGGCAACCGGATCGCACGACAGGAGACCCTCGTATGACCCTCGCCCCCGAAGGCCGCCGCATGCTCCGGGTCGAGGCCCGGAACGCCGAGACCCCGATCGAGACGAAGCCCGCGTGGATCAAGACCCGTGCCACGCAGGGCCCCGAGTTCCGCGAGCTGTCGAGCCTGGTGCGGGACAAGCAGCTGCACACCGTCTGCCAGGAGGCCGGCTGCCCGAACATCTTCGAGTGCTGGGAGGACCGCGAGGCCACCTTCCTCATCGGCGGCTCGCAGTGCACCCGTCGCTGCGACTTCTGCCAGATCGACACCGGCAAGCCGGAACCGCTCGACCGCGACGAGCCCCGCCGCGTCGCCGACTCGGTCGTGTCGATGGGCCTGAAGTACGCGACGGTGACCGGCGTCGCCCGCGACGACCTGCCAGACGGCGGCTCCTGGCTCTACGCCGAGACCATCCGCCAGATCCACGAGCACTCCCCCGGCACCGGCGTCGAGATCCTGGTGCCGGACTTCAACGGCCGCCCGGACCAGCTCGGCCAGGTCTTCGACGCCCGCCCGGAGGTCTTCGCCCACAACGTCGAGACGGTGCCGCGGATCTTCAAGCGGATCCGGCCGGCCTTCACGTTCGAACGGTCCCTCGACGTCATCGCCCAGGGCCGCGACGCCGGACTGGTCACGAAGTCGAACCTGATCCTCGGCATGGGCGAAGAGCGCATCGAGATCGAGGACGCCCTGCAGCGCCTGCACGACGCGGGCACGGACATCATCACGCTGACGCAGTACCTCCGCCCGTCGCCCCGGCACCTGCCGGTCGCGCGCTGGGTCAAGCCGGAGGAGTTCGTCGAGCTCCGCCAGGTCGCCGAGCAGATGGGCTTCGCCGGAGTGCTGGCCGGACCGCTGGTCCGGTCGTCGTACCGGGCGGGCCGGCTCTGGGCGCGGGCGACGGAGGCCCGCGGCGGCTCGGTTCCCGAGCACCTGGCCCACCTGCTCGACGCGACCCCTGGTCGCCAGGCCGTCTGACGCTCCGGACGACGCCCGGACGGATGGGAGGCGCGGTGCCAGCTGGCACCGCGCCTCCTGTCCGTCAGGCGCTGACGACTACTTCGCGTCGGCCTCGACCGACTCCTTCGGCTCACCCGACGGGGTGAGCCCGCGCTCCTGGCGGCGCTTCGAGACCACGAGCGAGGCGATGGTCGCGACCGTGATCGTCAGCGCGATGAAGCCGAGCGAGAACCAGATCGGGATCTCCGGCGCCCACTCGATGTGCTCGCCACCGTTGATGAAGGGCAGCTCGTTGACGTGCATGGCGTGGAAGACGAGCTTCACACCGATGAACGCCAGGATGACGGCCAGGCCCTGGCCCAGGTAGATGAGCCGCTCGAGCAGCCCGGCGATCAGGAAGTACAGCTGCCGGAGCCCGAGCAACGAGAACGCGTTCGCGGTGAACACGATGAAGGCGTCCTGCGTCAGCCCGAAGATCGCGGGGATCGAGTCGAGGGCGAACAGCACGTCGGTCAGGCCGATGGCGACCATGACGAGCAGCATCGGGGTGAACAGGCGCTTGCCGTCGACACGGGTGGTCAGGCGGTCACCGTCGTAGTGGTTCGACGTCGGGATGAAGCGCTTGAGGATCCGGATGAGTCGCGAATCGCCCTCGCTGCCGTGGTCGTTGCCGCTGCGGGCCTGCGACCAGGCGAGCCAGAACAGCAGCGCGCCGAACAGGTAGAAGACCCACGAGAAGTTCTCGATGATCGTGACGCCGAGGGCGATGAAGACGCCGCGGGCGACGAGCGCGATCGCGACGCCGACCAGCAGGACCTTCTGCTGGAACTCCTTCGGCACGGCGAAGCTCGACATGATGATGAGGAAGACGAAGAGGTTGTCGACCGACAACGCCTTCTCGGTCAGCCAGCCGGCGAAGTACTCACCACCGGCCTGCCCGCCGCCGAACACCAGGATCCCGATGCCGAACAGGATCGCCAGCCCGATGTAGAAGGCCGACCAGAACGCGGATTCGCGGATGTGTGGCACATGCGGCGTGCGGACGTGCGAGTAGAAGTCGAACACCAGCAGTGCGACGATGCCGGCGATCGTGATGAGCCAGACGAAGAGTGGGACGTCCACGGTTTCCTTCAGGTAGGGCGCGCCGCTGCTGTGCGGGTACGCCGAGGCCTGAAGGTCTCTTCCGTCGCACGGCACCGGAATCGGTGTCGCACGACCGGCGCCCCGGGGCCGGATCGTTCCGGACCGTACTGACGGGGTCACCGAGAGGGAATACTCCCCTTCGTGATCCCGAGCATACCGGGCACAGCGGACATGTGCCGCGCTCTAAGCTGGGAGCATGGCGAGTTCTTGGTCACTGTCCACACGGCTGCGCGGCCTCTTCCAGCGCAAGACGATCGACGAGACCACGTGGGAGGACCTCGAGACCGCCCTCATCGGCGCCGATTTCGGTCCGGACATCTCCGAGGAGATCATCGACGACCTGCACGCCCGCGTCGACCGGTACGGCACGACCGACCCCGCCGACCTGCAGCGCATGCTCCGCGAGGTCCTCGAGGAACGGCTCTCCAAGCTCGACACCACCCTGAAGCTCAGCGCGCGGCCTGCCGTGGTGCTCGTCGTCGGGGTGAACGGCGTCGGCAAGACCACGACGATCGGCAAGTTCGCCAAGTTCCTGAAGACCTACGACCGCACGGTGCTCGTCGGGGCGGCGGACACGTTCCGCGCCGCGGCGGTCGAGCAGGTCGCCACGTGGGCCCAGCGCGCCGGGGTCGACGTCGTCCGGCCGTCGCAGCCCGGGCAGGACCCGGCGTCGGTGGCGTACCAGACCGTCGAGAAGGCGATCCGCGACCAGACCGAGATCGTCGTCATCGACACCGCCGGGCGGCTGCACACCAAGGCCGGCCTGATGGACGAGCTCACCAAGATCAAGCGCGTGGTCGAGAAGCAGACCGAGATCAGCGAGGTCCTGCTCGTCCTCGACGCGACGACGGGCCAGAACGGCCTCGCACAGGCCCAGGCCTTCATCGAGGGTGCCGGCGTGACCGGCCTCGTCATCACCAAGCTCGACGGCTCGGCCAAGGCCGGGTTCGTGCTGAGCGTGCAGGAGAAGACCGGCATCCCGATCAAGCTCATCGGACAGGGCGAGGGCATCAACGACCTCACGGGCTTCACGCCGCACGTGTTCGTGCAGAACCTCGTCGGCTGAGCGAACGCGTCGGCACGCCGAGGAGTAGCGTCCCTGACGGTCCGGGCATCTGCTCGGTCTCGTTCCAGGGATAGGAGACCCTCATGCCCGCACTGCTGATCATCGCGATCATCGTCGGCCTCGTCCTGCTCTTCAGCGGCATCTTCGTCGGTGCGCTGAAGTTCCTGCTCTGGGTGGGCATCGTGCTCATCCTGCTGGCGGTCATCGGCTGGCTGCTCCGGACGATCCGCGGTCGCGCGTAGCGACCCGGCGTCCTGTCCGGACGCACCTGACAAACAGGAGGCGCGGTGCCAGCTGGCACCGCGCCTCCCGTCTGCCGTCCCGTCGCGACCAGGACGCCTAGGCGACCGCGTCCGCCGGCTCGCGCTTCTGCACCCGCTGCCCGACGACCGCCGAGACGCCGTCCTGCCGCATCGACACCCCGTACAGGGCGTCGGCGATCTCCATCGTCCGCTTCTGGTGTGTGATGACGATGAGCTGGGACGACTCGCGCAGACGCTCGAACACGGTCAGCAGGCGGCCCAGGTTGGCGTCGTCGAGTGCCGCCTCGACCTCGTCCATGATGTAGAACGGCGACGGCCGCGCGGTGAAGATCGCGACGAGGAGCGCCACCGCCGCCAGGGACCGCTCGCCGCCGGACAGCAGGGTCAGGCGGTCGATCTTCTTGCCGGCGGGCTTCACCTGCACGTCGATCCCGGTGCCGAGCAGGTCGGTCGGGTCGGTCAGGGTGATCGACCCCGAGCCGCCCGGGAACAGGATCGGGAAGATGACGTCGAACGCTTCCTTCGTGTCGTTGAACGCGGACTCGAAGATCGTCTGCATCTTCGTGTCGAGCTCGTCGATGATGGTCAGCAGGTCCGTCCGGGTCTTCTGCAGGTCCTCGAGCTGCTCGGCGAGGAACGCGTGCCGCTGCTCGAGCGCCTGGAACTCCTCGAGCGCGAGCGGGTTCACCTTGCCGAGCTGTCCGAGGTCGCGCTCCGCGGCCTTGAGCCGGCGCTCCTGTTCGGCACGGACGTAGGGCACGGTCTCGACGTCGGCGGGGTCGATCTCGTCGGTCGTGTCGAACTCGGGCAGGGCCGGGCCGCCGGGCAGGGTGGACTCCGCGTCGACGAGGGCCGCGTCGTCGGTGTCGGGACCTGCTTCTGCCGCAGCTTCCTCCGGCTCGGTCACGCCCGCGGCCTCGGCGGCCGCAGCAGCGCGCTCCGCCTCGCGGTGCTTCCGCGCGCGCACCCGCGGGTCCACGAGCACGTCGACGGGCACCGGCACGTGCGGCCCGTACTCGGCCACCAGCACGGCCTCGGACAGCCCGAGCTCGCTCTGCGCCCGGTCGAGGATGCCGGACACGTGCAGCTTCTTCTCGTAGATCTCCATCTCGAGCGAGTGCACGCCGTCGGTGATGGTCTGCAGGCGGTCCCGGAGCTCACGCTCCTCGTTGCGGATCGTCTGCAGCTCGGTGTTGCGCTTCGACCGCTCGGCTTCCTCCGTCGCCAGCTGCACCCGCGCTTCGGCCAGCGAGCGGTCGACCGCTCCGAGCACCCCGGGCAGGTCGGCGAGGACGGCTTCGGCGGTCCGGATCTGGCCACGGCGGATGACGGCGAGCCGCGCGGCCTCCTCGGCGGCGGCGCGCTCGGCCTCGAGCTGGCGGTCGAGCTGGTCGGCGCGGTTCCGTTCGGCGCGCACACGCTCGCGCACGGTCTCCACCTGGATCCGCTGCTCGACCTCGGCGGCACGTGCGGCCTCGAGCGCGTCCTGCAGCGCGGGACGCTCGGTCGCGTCGACCACGGGGCGCTCCTGGTCGGTGAATGCACGGTGCGCCGACTCGGCCTCGGCCAGCACCGCCTCGGCGGTCTCGACGGCGCCGTCGGTCTCGGCCAGCGCGGCACGCAGCCGCTCGACCTCGGCCGCGGCGTTCTCCGCCTTCGCTCGCGTCGACGCACTCGTGCGGTCGTACTCGGCCTTCGCCCGCGTGTAGGCGCGGGATGCTGCGTCGGCCTCGTCCGCACGGCGGCGTGCGTCCTCGACGGCGCTGCGCGCGGCCTGGAGGCCCGTGGCAGCGTCCTCGGCGTCGGTCGCGATCGTGTCGCGTCGGGTCACGGCGTCGTCGCGCTCGGCGACGAGCTCGATGCGCGAGGTCACGCGCTCCCCGCCGCCGGTCACGCGGACCGCACGGACGAGGTCGCCGGACCGCGTGACCACCGTGGCGTGCGGGGCGGCCGTGAGCACGGCCTCCAGGTCGAGGTCGTCGGTCTCCGCGACCAGCGTGTCCCGCAGGATCGACGCGAGCGCCGGCGGTCCCTGCACCAGGTCCGTGGCACGGCGGACGCCGGCCGGCAGGGTCTCGGGCAGGGCCGCGGGGACGGACGCGCCGTCCGCGACGACGACGTCGACCCGGCCGAGGTCGGCAGTGCGGGCGTGGTCGACGGCGTCGAGCGCCGCACCGCGGTCGTCGGCGAGGACGGCGTCGGCGAGTCCCTCGAGCGCGGTGGCGATCGCGGCCTCGAACCCGGGCGACACCGTCAGGCTGTCGGCCAGGCGACCGACGATGCCCGCGCGACCGGCGTCGATCAGGGCCTGCGAACCGTCGCGGACCTCGATCGACATGCCGAGCGCGGTGACCCGGGCGTCGAGGGCGTCCCGCTCGCGTTCGAGGGCGTGGAGGCGGTCGCGCTGCTCGTCGCGTGTGGTCTGGGTCCGTTCGAGCACGGCGCGCGCCTGCTCCAGGGTCTGCGCCAGCGCGGTCTCGTCGACCCCCTCGGACGGGTCGACACCGAGTTCGGCGAGGGCCGCCGCGGCACGCTCGGCACGCTCCCCGGCCTCGGCCAGAGCCCGCTCCCGCCGCTCGCGGTCGGCGACGGCGGAACCGCGCTTCGACCGGGCGACGTCGACGGCACTGGCGAGCCGCTGCGCCTCGAGGTCGTGCTGGGAGACCTGGGCAGCCTGGGCGGCGATGCGTTCGTCCAGGGCGTCGAGCGCCGCGCGGGCGTCCTGCACCGCGCGGGCGGTCGTCGCCGAGCCGCCCTGCATCTCGTCGGCACGGGCGGCGAGGCGGTCGGCCTCGGCACGGACCCCGGCGACCTGCTCCTGGGTGACGGTGGGTCCCTGCTGTGGTGCCTCGGCCTGCTGCGCGAGGAACATCAGGCGCTGGTTCGCCAGGCTCGACAGCCCGCGGAGGCGCTCCTGCACGCTCTCGAGCCGGTGCACGACGGTCCGGGCGCGGTCGACGTCGTCGCCGACCATGCTCTGCTCGACGTGCTGCTGGCGCACCCGGGTCTGGTCGAGCCGCTCGGTCAGGACGATGCGCTCGGACTTGCGGCCCGCCTCGACCTCCTGGTGGTCGTGCAGCTCGCGGCGCAGGCGCACCACGTCGTCGGCGAGGATGCGGGCCTTGGCGTCGCGGAAGACCGCGGCGACCGACTGGGCCTTGCGGGCGACCTCGGCCTGACGCCCGAGGGGCTTCAGCTGCCGCCGGATCTCCCCGGCCAGGTCGGACAGGCGGGTCAGGTTCGTCTGCATCGCATCGAGCTTGCGGAGGGTCTTCTCCTTGCGGCGGCGGTGCTTCAGGATCCCCGCGGCCTCCTCGATGAAGCCGCGACGGTCCTCCGGGGTGGCGTGCAGCACCTTGTCGAGCTGCCCCTGCCCGACGATGACGTGCATCTCACGACCGAGGCCGGTGTCGCTCAGCAGCTCCTGCACGTCGAGCAGCCGGCAGTTCTCACCGTTGATGGCGTACTCGCTGCCACCGTTGCGGAACAGCGTGCGCGCGATCGTCACCTCGGAGTACTCGATCGGCAGCAGGCCGTCACTGTTGTCGATGGTCAGCAGCACCTGGGCGCGACCGAGCGGACCTCGGGTCGAGGTGCCGGCGAAGATGACGTCCTCCATCTTGCCGCCGCGCAGGGTCTTCGCACCCTGCTCCCCCATCACCCAGGCCAGGGCGTCCACCACGTTCGACTTGCCGGAGCCGTTCGGGCCGACGATGCACGTCACGCCCGGTTCGAACGCGAACGTCGTCGGCTGCGCGAAGGACTTGAACCCCTTGATGGTCAGGCTCTTCAAGTACATGCGGTCTCCGGATGCTCTGGTTGGCGTCAGGCTAACGCGTGCGGGCGCGGGGACGGGGTTGGCACACGGGGCAGATGTGGCTCGACCGGTTCATGAAGGCCTCGCGCACGATCGTCGTGCCGCAGCGTGGACACGGCTTCCCCTGCTGCCCGTAGACGTTCAGGCGCTGCGAGAAGTACCCCGACTGCCCGTTGACGTTGACGTACTGGGCGTCGAAGCTCGTGCCGCCGTCCTCGAGCGCCCGGCGCAGGATGGCGCGGACCTCGTCGAGCAGCCGTCGCAGGTCGGCACGGCTGAGGCGGTCGGCGGCGCGGTCGTAGTGCAGCTTCGCGGCCCAGAGCGACTCGTCGGCGTAGATGTTGCCGATGCCGCTCACGACGCCCTGGTCGAGCAGCACCCGCTTGATGCCGCTCGAACGCTTCCGCGCCATCCCGGCGAACCGGTCGTCGTCGAACGCGGGGTCGAGCGGGTCACGGGCGATGTGCGACACCTGCCCGGGCACCCAGCGGCGCCACACCGCATCGGGGTCGATCGCGTCGACCTGCCCGCCGAACCCGGCGGGAGCCCCGTCGATCGTCGGCACCATCGCGTCGATCGCCATCGAGCCGAACGTGCGCTGGTCGACGAACTCGAGTTCCACCGGGGGCTCCGCCGCACCCGAGCGGTCGGTGCCCGCAGGCTGCACGTCGATGAGGATCCGCCGGTGCTTGGCAGCCGGTCGACCACGGCCGAGCAGGATCTGCCCGCTCATGCCGAGGTGGGCGACGAGGGCCTCGGGGCGGTCCCCGTCCCGCTCGGGACGCAGCGGCATCCAGAGGAACTTGCCCCGGCGGACGGCGGCTGCGATCGTGCGACCGGTCAGTCGGTCTGCGAAGTCCTCGGCGGGGCCGTCGTGCCGGGTGAGGGCACGGTCGTCGACCACGTCGACGTGCAGGACCCGCGCGCCGGTGACGGCGGGTTCGAGGCCGGCGCGGACGACCTCGACCTCGGGGAGTTCGGGCACGCGGTCAGGCCGCTCGACCGGACAGCCGGGTCCAGGCGTCGAGCGCGGCGGCCATCTCGGCGGCCTTCTTGCTCGACCCGGTGCCGGTGGCGATGTCCTCACCCTGCAGCACGACCGTCGCCATGAAGGTCTTGTCGTGGTCCGGGCCGGTCTCGGTGACGCGGTACGCCGGGTTGCCGAGCGAGCGGCTCGAGGCGAGCTCCTGCAGGCTCGTCTTCGGGTCCATCGCGGCGCCGAAGCGGTCCGGGTCGATCATGAGGGGTTCGACCAGGCGGAGCACGAGTTCGGTGGCCGGGTCCGGGCCGGCCGACAGGTACGTCGCGCCGATGACGGCTTCGACGGTGTCGGCCAGGATCGACGACTTGTCGCGCCCCCCGGTCTGTTCCTCGCCCTTGCCGAGGCGCAGGTAGCGGCCGAGCCCGATCATCCGGGCGATCTCGGCCAGCGCCACGGTCGACACCAGGCTCGCCCGTCGCTTGGCGAGGTCACCCTCGTCGAGGTCGGGGAACGACCGGTAGAGCTTCACGGTCACGGCCTGGCCGAGGATCGAGTCCCCGAGGAACTCGAGGCGCTCGTTGTGCTTGATGCCCCCGTGCTCGTAGGCGTAGGAGCGATGCGTCAGGGCGAGCTGGAGCAGCTCGAGGTCGATGTCGACCCCGAGGATGCCCTGCAGACGAACGACGTCCGGCCCCGCGGGGCGAGACCCCGCAGCGCCGGACGTTGTCGTCATGCGTTCGGTCCGATCAGACGTCGGCGACCTTGCGGCCCTTGTACTCCATGTACAGGGGCGTGCCGGCCGAGTCCTCGACGACCTTCGCGCGGTGCGGGAGGCTGTAGGTGACCTGGCCGTTCTCGATCGTCTTCACGAGCTGGATCGGCGTGGCCTTCCACTGCGAACGACGGGCGTGCGTGTTCGCACGGGACTGCTTGCGCTTGGGAACGGCCATGGTGAATCTCTTTCGGTTGGTCGGTGGTCGGTACGGGGGCTGGCGGTGTCGGGACCTACTCGGTCTCGGCCCGCTCCTCGCCCTCGGTGGTCTTCGGTGCGGTGGTGTCACCGTCGGTACTGTCGTCGAGCTCGATCGCGCTGAGCGCTGCCCAACGAGGATCCAGCACCTGGCGAGCGGGCTGCTCGCCGAGGTCGGCCAGACGCTCACCCGTCACCGGGTCGAGTCCTGGGCAGTCCGGTCGGCAGACCGGCTGGAACGGCAGCGACAGCACCACCGCATCTCGAACGACCTGTTCGGTGTCCACGTGGTCATCGCGAACGAAGAAGTCGAAATCCTCCGAGGCATCATACGCGAACAGCTCGGCGAAATCGACCTCGATCGGTTCGCTGATGTCGATGAGGCAGCGCGAGCACTCCCCCGTGGCGTCGGCCGAAGCGTGTCCGGACACGAGGACACCCTCGTGCAGGCCTTCGAGTTTGACGTCGATGTGCAGTTCGGCACCCTGTCGGACGCCGATCAGACCGGCCCCCATCGCGTCGGGCACCTCGATGTCGAGCGAGTGCTCGCGCATCTCGCCCGGCCGGTGCGCGAGGTCGCGCACGCGCAGGGCGTAGGGGCTGTTCACGGGGGAAGACACGATCGACGAGCCTAGCGCGATCGGGGCCGAGAGTCGAGGTGGCGACAGGCGTGTCCGGACGCGGTGGGCTCGGTGCGCGAGCTGGGCCGGCTGGGCGGGCGTGCTCAGCGGGCCGCGAGCGCGTCGGCGACCGTCTTCGGCACGTAGGGCGTGACGTCGCCGCCGAGGGAGGACACCTGGCGGATCAGCGAGCTCGACACGTGCGCCCGAGACGCCTCCGGCAGCAGGAACACCGTCTCGACGTCGGCCAGGTGGCGGTTCATGATCGCCATCGGGGTCTCGTACGCGACGTCCTCGCCGGACCGCACGCCCTTCACCAGGACCTTCGCGCCGACCCGCCGGCAGTAGTCCACCAGCAGCCCGGACGTCCACTCGCCCACCGTGACCGTCTCCGGCGCGCCGACCTCGACCAGCGAGTCGCGGATGAGCCGCACCCGATCGACCGCCTCGAACATCGCCGGCTTCTTGTCGGGGTTGTGCACCACGAGGACGTGCACCTCGTCGAAGAGCCCGGCCGCGCGGCCGATGACGTCGAGGTGCCCGAGGGTGACGGGGTCGAACGAACCGGGGACCACCGCGATCTTCGCCATGGCAGCGACGATACCGCCCGCGCCTCGGGGTCAGTTCTTGCCGAGGAACGCCGCGTCGGACTCGTCGAGACGCCGGGCGAGGGCGTCTCGGAGGGCCGGGGACCCCTCGAGCTCGGGATCGGGTTCGAGCACACGCTCCGCTTCCTCGCGCGCGTCGACGATGAGGTCGGCGTGCTCGACCACCCGGAGCAGGTTGAGCGAGGACCGCCCACCGGACTGCCGTTCGCCCAGGACGTCGCCCTCGCGTCGGAGCTCGAGGTCGACCCGGGCGAGTTCGAACCCGTCGTCCGAGGCGGCCACCGCGTCGACGCGCTCGCGCGAGGTGGTCTCGAGCTCGGCCGAGGTGACGAGCAGGCAGACACCGGCCCACTGCCCACGACCGATGCGGCCGCGGAGCTGGTGGAGCTGCGAGACCCCGAACCGGTCGGCGTCGAGGACGGCCATCATCGCCGCGTTCGGCACGTCGACGCCGACCTCGATCACGGTCGTCGCGACGACCACGTCGAGGTCGCCGGCGGCGAAGGACGTCATGACGCGGTCCTTCTCGTCGGCGGTCATCCGGCCGTGCAGGACCGCGATCGAGCGCCCTTCGAGCACGGGCATGGTGCGCATCCGCTCGGCGGTGGCGAGCACGGTCGCCGGAGCACGCTTCGGGGCGTCGTCCTCGCCCTCGGCCGGCTCCGGCTCGCCGTCGTCCTCGGTGTGGGCGTCGTCGATGGCCGGGCAGACGACGAACGCCTGGCGGCCCTTGGCCAGTTCTTCTGCCATGCGCGACCAGATCCGGGGTTCCCAGCCCGGGTGCTCCGCCAGCGGGACCGTGAAGGTCTCGACGCCGGCGCGCCCCGACGGCATGCCCGTGATGGTCGAGACGTCGAGGTCGCCGAACACCGTCATCGCGACCGTGCGCGGGATCGGCGTCGCGGTGAGCACGAGCACGTGCGGCGGGGTCGTGCCCTTGGTGCGGAGGGCCTCGCGCTGCTCGACACCGAAGCGGTGCTGCTCGTCGACCACCACGAGCCCCAGCTCGGCGAAGTCCACCCGGTCGCCCAGGAGCGCGTGGGTGCCGACGACCAGCCGTGAGCTGCCAGACGCCGCGGCGAGCAGGGCACGGCGACGTTCGTCGGTCGACTGCGACCCGGTCAGGATCACCGGTCGGAGCTCGGCGGCCAGGTCCGGCCCGAGGAACTTCACGATGGAGCGGAGGTGCTGGGCCGCCAGCACCTCCGTCGGGGCGATGAGCGCGGACTGGCCGCCGGACTCGGCCACCGTGAGCATCGCCCGGATCGCCACGAGGGTCTTGCCGGACCCGACCTCGCCCTGGATCAGCCGGTGCATGGGCCAGGTACGGGCGAGGTCCTGGTCGATGTCGGCCCCGACGGCCCGCTGGTCGTCCGTCAACGTGAAGGGCAGGGTGGCGTCGAAGCGCTCGAGGATGCCACCCGAGGCCGCAACACGCGGGGTGGCAGCAGTCCGACGGGCCGCGATCCGGCGCTGCACCAGGGCGGTCTGCAGCACGAACGCCTCGCGGTAGCGCAGAGCGTCCTGCGCGCGCTTGAAGTCCGCGACCTTCTCGGGGCGGTGCAGGAGCTCGAGGGCACGGCGGAACGGCACGAGGTCGAGCCGGGACCGCGCGGACGCCGGCACCGGGTCGGGCAGGTCCGGCAGGGTGTCGAGGACGATCCCGATGGACTTCGCGATCTGCCACGACGTGAGCGAGGCCGTGGCCGGGTAGATCGGGATCGGCTGGCGCGACCACCGGATCGCCTCGTCGGAACCGGGCTCGGCCGTGGCGCGGGGGTCGTCGGGGTCGAACAGCTCGTAGTCGGGGTGGGCGAGCTGCCGGGCACCGCGGTAGTCGCTGACCTTGCCGGAGAAGATGCCCCGGGCGCCGGGGACGAGGTCCTTCGTGCGCCACCCCTGGTTGAAGAACGTGAGCGTGAGCAGGCCCTTGCCGTCGCCGATCTTCGCTTCGAGGATCGAACCGCGGCGCGCGCGCATGGTGCGTTCACGGACGTCGACGACCTCGGCCACGATGGTGACGGGTTCGCCGATCGCGAGCGAGTCGAGGGCCGTCAGCGCACCACGCTCGGCGTAGCGGCGGGGCGCGTGCTCGAGGAACTCCCCCACCGTGCGGTAGCCGAAGGCCTTCTCGATCGCGGTCGCCGTCCGACCACCGAGCACGTTCGCGAGCCGCGCGTCGAGCGGCGCCGGACCGAGGTCGGGCGCGGCCGGCGCAACGGGGGTTCCGGAGGTGACCACGCTCCAACGGTACCGGGCACGACCGACCCCATCCGCGCCTCCCGAGCGGCCTGTGGAGAACACCGGACCGGACCCGCCGGGCCGATACGGTGGCTGCATGACCCGCATCATCGCCGGCGCCGCCGGCTCCCTGACGCTCCGGGTGCCGAAGTCCGGCACCCGCCCGACGAGCGACCGTGTGCGCGAGGCGCTGTTCTCGTCGCTCGAGGCACGGGGACTCGTCGAGGCCACGTCGGTGGCCGACCTGTACGCGGGGACGGGCGCGCTCGGGCTCGAGGCAGCATCCCGCGGTGCGGCCGAGGTGGTCCTGGTCGACCGGGCATCCGCCGCCGCGCAGGCCTGCCGGGCGAACGCGAAGGCCGTGCAGCAGCGGGTGCCGGGCGTCCGGATCGACGTCCAGCCGCAGCCGGTGCTCGGGTACCTGCGCGGGACCGTCCGCACCTTCGACCTGGTGTTCATCGACCCGCCCTACGACGTCACCGAGCACGAGCTCGCCGAGGTGCTCGAGGCCCTGGCGCCGAAGCTGACGCCGGATGCCGTCGTGGTGGTCGAGCGGAGCAAGCGCTCCCCCGAGCCCACCTGGCCGGCCGGGCTCGCGCCCTTCAGCAAGCGCAGCTACGGCGAGACCGTCGCGTGGGAGGCGGTCGCTGCCGGCTGACGCAGCCGGCCAGCCGGGTCAACCGGTGGCGCCGTCCCAGTCCGCGTAGGGGTCCCAGCCGGTCGTCGGCACCGGCGACCCGGCACGCAGCAGATCCGCGTCGCCACGCTCCCGCACGGCTCCGATGCGCCGGAAGCCCCCGGGCAGGATCGTGTCGGCCGGGAACGTGGCGAGCAGTCCGTGGTCTTCGCCACCGTGCAGTGCGACCTCGTCGAGGTCGGTGGCGGCATCGAGTTCGAGCGTCACCCGGCTGGCACGGGCGAGCCGACCGGCGTCGATCGCCAACCCGTCGGACAGGTCGAGCATCGCGGTGGCCCCGGCCGCGGCCGCGAGCGGCCCGTCGGCGATCGGGGGCACCGGTCGGCGCTGCCGTCCGACGTCGGGGTCGACGTCCGCACCGCTCGCGACCGTCGCGACGCGGTCCGGCTCGCCCCGGTCGTCGACGCCGTCGTGGAACAGCCGGGACAGCCCGCGCGCGGCACGTCCCAGCTCGCCGGACACCGCGAGCACGTCACCGACGCCCGCGCCCGACCGCAGCACGGGGGCGCGGCCCAGCAGGTCACCGAAGGCGGTGACGGCCACGGTGAACGTCGCCGAGGTGGAGAGGTCTCCCCCGACGACCCCGCACCCCGACGCGAGTGCGTCGACGGCGAGTCGGAAGCCCTCGGCGATGCCCTCGAGGACGGCCACGGGGGTGTCCTGCGGTGCGGCGAGGGCGATCACCAGGCCGCTCGGCACGGCACCCATCGCGGCGACGTCGGAGAGGTTCGTGGCGGCCGCTTTCCAGCCGATGTCTGTCGGCGACGACCACGCCCACCGGAAGTCCGGGCCGTGCACCATCATGTCCGTCGTCACGACGAACCGCCCGTCGGGAGCGGCGACGACGGCGCAGTCGTCACCGGGACCGAGGAGCGGCGTCCCCGCGGGCAGACGGCTCGTGATCCGGTCGAGGACGACGAGTTCGCCGAGCTCCCCCACCGTCGGTCCGGCCCAGGCGTCGTCCGTCGCATCCACACGAGAACGGTAGCCTGGACGGCGATGGACACCGCGCGCCGCACCCCTCGCACCCTCGCGATCCTGGGGGCCGTGATCACCCTCGCTGCCGGGTTGACCGGGTGCACGAACGCCGTGTCGATGTCCCCGGCCCCGTCGGCGAACGCCGCGGCGTGTGCGGCCGTGCAGGTCCGGCTGCCCGCGACCGTGGACTCGAAGTTCGACCTGCGGAACACGAACGCGCAGGCGACCGCTGCCTGGGGCGACCCCGAGGTGGCGATCTACCACTGCGGTGTCGCCGTCCCCACCGTGTCCGACCTGCCGTGCTTCTCGCAGGGCGGCGTCGACTGGATCCGCGACGACCGGGGCGACCAGGTCGTCTACACGACGTTCGGTCGGTCACCGGCGGCGCAGGTCGTGGTCGACTCGACGAAGACCACGTCCTCGGTCGTGCAGGAGCTGTCCGACGCCGTGTCGTCACTGCCGAAGGACGGACACGAGTGCCTCGACCCTGCTGACGTGCAGGGCTGACGCTCGCGCGCCGACCCGGTCAGCGCACGGCTGACGCTTGCGCGCCGACCTGACAGCGCAGGCTGGTCAGCGAACGGCGGCGCGACCCAGCTCGATGAGCTCGGTGATCAGCTCGCCGTAGGACACCCCCGACGCCGCCCAGCAACGCGGGTACATCGACAGCGGTGTGAAGCCCGGCATCGTGTTGACCTCGTTCACGACGAAGCCGTCGTCGGTCAGGAAGCAGTCGACACGAGCGAGCCCCGAGCCACCGATTGCCTCGAACGCGCGGGCACCGATGGAGCGGATCTCGTCTGTCTGGTCGTCGGTCAGCGGCGCCGGGCAGAGCAGCGACTCGTCGCCGCCCAGGTACTTCGAGGCGAAGTCGTAGAAGCCGTCCTCGGCCACGACGATCTCGCCCGGCAGGCTCGTGCGCGGCACGCCGTCACGACCCTCGAGCACGGCGACCTCGACCTCGCGGCCGACCACGCGGGGCTCGACGATCACCTTGGAGTCGTGCTCGAACGCCAGGTCCATCGCGGCACCCAGCTGCGCGGGCTCGTCGACGCGCGAGACGCCCATGCTCGACCCGGCGCGGGCAGGCTTGACGAACAGCGGCCAGCCGTGGGCGGCGATCGTCTCGGCAACGTCCATCGGATCGGCCGCCCACTGCCGGCGCAGCACCGTGGTCCACGGTGCGACCCGGAGCCCGGCGTGCTCGAGCACGGCCTTGGCGACGTGCTTGTCCATCGCCAGGGCGCTCGCGAGCACGCCGTCGCCGACGTACGGCAGCCCGGCGATCTCGAGCAGGCCCTGGATCGTGCCGTCCTCGCCGAAGGGGCCGTGCAGGATCGGGAACACCACGTCGACCGGGATCGCCGTGACCGTGCCGTCGGGGTGGGACACGACGAGTTCGTTGGTGGCCGGCGAGGTCGGGAACGCGATCCGCGTGCCGTTGTCGGGCACCGTCGGCAGCGCGCCGTCACGGATGGTCCACTGCGCCGGGTCGTCCGACTGCAGCGTGAAGGCACCCTCCCGGGTGATCCCGATCGGCACGAGGTCGTACTCGGCCCGGTCGACGACGTCCATGATGCCGCCGGCGGTCACGCAGCTGATCTCGTGTTCGCTCGAGCGACCGCCGAAGAGCACGGCGACGGTGGTCCTGGGCATGGGGGTTCCCTCGGGGATCGTGGGCACGGGAGTCCCTTCGTGACTCGGTGCGGGACCGGTCACTCGCCCTGCGGCTCGTCGGTCTCGGTGAGGTGCGGCGCGATGTTGCGCGGATCGAGCCTACCGGCGAGGACCTCGCCGACCTGGCTGACGATGGGCATGTCGACCCCGTTCGCCGCGGCCAGCTCGAGGATTGGGGCGACCGAGGCCAGCCCCTCCGCCGTCTGGTTCATCTGGCGGACGACCTCGTCGAACCGGTAGCCCTGACCGAGCAGCCGTCCGGCGGTGTTGTTCCGCGACAGCGGCGACTGGCACGTGGCGATGAGGTCGCCGAGGCCCGCGAGCCCGGACAGCGTGGACGACTGCGCGCCGAGCGACACCGCGAAGTCGGTCATCTCGGCGAGGCCGCGCGTGATGATCGAGGCCTTGGTGTTCTCGCCGTAGCCGACCCCGTCGACGATGCCGATCGCGACGGCGATGAGGTTCTTCAGCACGCCGCCGAACTCGGTGCCGATGACGTCCGTGTTGATGAACGACCGGAAGTACGGGTTCGTCGCGACGGCGGCGACGTCGGTGGCGGTCGCCAGCGACGACGACGACACCACGGCGGCGGTCGGCTGCCGACGGGCGATCTCGAGCGCCAGGTTCGGCCCACTGGCCACCGCGATGCGGTCCTGGTCGATGCCGAGCCCCTGCAGCAGGACCTCGCTCATGCGCAGGCCCGTGCTCTTCTCGACGCCCTTCATCAGGCTGACGACCGGCACGTCGGCGGGCAGCAGCTCGCGGATCGCGGCGAGGTTCGAGCGCAGGGTCTGCGAGGGCACCGAGACGTACACCTGCGAGGCGCCGTCGAGCACGCGCTCGAGGGACGTCGACGCGGTCAGGGTGCGAGGCAGGTTGATGCCGGGCAGGTAGTCCGAGTTGCGCTTGGTCTCGGTGATCTCGCGGGCGACCTCGGGGCGTCGGGCCCACACCACCGTGGACGCTCCGCCCTCGGCCAGCACCTTCGCGAACGTGGTGCCCCAGCTGCCGGCACCGATCACGGCCACCCGGGGCTTGTCGGTCGACTGCATGACCACCCGGATCGCGGCGGTGTCGAAGGCCCCCGGAGCCGCGGCGGCGGGGTCGGGTCGGTCGTCGTGGGGTCGGAGGTCACTCAAACCGGCCGGTCTCCTTCTGGTTGTTCGCCGCCGGGTCCCAGCGGGTCGCGGGTGCCCGTTCGCCGCGGAGCACCTCGAGCAGCGCGGTGATCTCGCGCATGACGAGTTCGGTGGCCTCGCCGAGCATCTGCTGGTCGATCTGCCGACCGCGGTACGCCGACAGGTCGACCGGGTCACCGATGATCACGTCGACGCGGGACGGCGGGAACAGCCGGAGCTTCTTGCCGTACCGCGCCATGATGTTCTGCGTGCCCCAGTGGGCCATCGGGATGAGCGGCACGTCGTTCTCGAGTGCGATTCGCACCGCGCCCGTCTTGCCGCGCATCGGCCACAGGTCGGGGTCGCGGGTGAGCGTCCCCTCGGGGTAGACGATGATCGCACCGCCCTGCTCGACCAGGGACCGGCCACCCCCGAGCGGGTCGCTCAGGCGCGTCCGGCCGGAGCGTTCGACCGGGATCTGTCCCATGCCGGACATGAGCTTGCCGACCACGGGGACCGTGAACAGGGACGCCTTCGCCAGGAACCGCGGCGCCCGCTTCGAGATGTACACGGCGGTGCCCACGACCAGGGGGTCGATGTTCGTGAAGTGGTTCGGTGCGAGCACGAAGGCACCCTCGGCCGGCAGCCGGTTGGGGCCGTGCCAGTGGTACCGCGCCGAGAACCGGAACGTCGGGATGACGATCGAGGCGACGATCCGGAACGCGGTGTTCAGCTCGCCGCGGCGCCACCGGCGCCCACGCACCGGGAGGCCGGTCGCGACCTGCGCGTCGGAGCCGCCACGGGCCTCCAGACCGTCGCCGCTTGCTTCTGCCGGCACTGTGCCTACCCAGCGAAGTCGAAGTCGGCGCCGAGCTTGCGCAGCTTCGGGATGAAGTGCTCGTAGCCGCGGCTGATGATGCCGACGTTGGTGATGTGCGACTCGCCGTCGGCGGTCAGCGCCGCGATGAGGTGGCTGAACCCGCCGCGCAGGTCGGGGACGCGCACGTTGGCGGCGTGCAGCTTCGTCGGACCGGTGATGACGGCGGCCTGCTCGAACGGGCGGCGGGCGACACGGCGGTCGTGCCCGGGCAGCCCCTCCTTGTGCACGACGATGTCGGCACCCATCTCGTTCAGCGCGTCGGTGAAGCCGAAGCGGTTCTCGTAGACGGTCTCGTGCACGATGCTCTGGCCCTCGGCCTGGGTCAGCGCGACGACGAGCGGCTGCTGCCAGTCCGTCATGAAGCCGGGGTGCACGTCGGTCTCGATGACGACGGGCTTCAGGGTGTCCAGCTCGCGGTAGAACCGGATGCCGTCCTCCTGGATGTCGAACCCGCCGCCGACCTTGCGGAAGACGTTGAGGAACGTCATGAGCTCCTGCTGGTTCGCGCCCTCGACGAAGATGTCGCCGTTCGTGGCGAGCGCGGCGGACGCCCAGCTCGCGGCCTCGTTGCGGTCGTTGATCGCGCGGTGCGTGTAGCCGCGGAGCGACTCGACGCCCTCGATGAAGATGACGCGGTTCGGCTCGACGGAGACGATGGCGCCCATCTTCTGCAGGATCGCGATGAGGTCCATGATCTCGGGCTCGATCGCGGCGTTCCGCAGCTCGGTGACGCCCTTCGCGAGGGTCGCCGAGAGCAGGACCTGCTCGGTGGCGCCGACGCTCGGGTACGGCAGCTCGATCGAGGCGCCCTTCAGGCCGTCCGGGGCCGTCAGGTGGATGCCGTTGACCTGCTTGTCGACGACCGCACCCATGGCACGCAGGGCGTCGAGGTGGAAGTCGATCGGACGGTCGCCGATGCGGCAGCCGCCGAGGTCGGGGATGAACGCCTCGCCGAGCTTGTGCAGCAGCGGACCGCAGAACAGGATCGGGATGCGGCTCGAACCGGCGTGCGCGTCGATCTCGGCGAAGTGCGCCGACTCGACCCGCGACGGGTCGAGGATGAGTTCGCCTCGTGCAGGATCGGTGATGCGCACGCCGTGCACCTCGAGCAGCCCGCGGACCACCTTGACGTCGGAGATGTCCGGCACGTCACGGAGGATCGACGGGGTGTCACCGAGCAGCGACGCCACCATGGCCTTGGTCGCGAGGTTCTTCGCCCCACGGACCTCGATGCGCCCCACGAGCGGCTTGCCCCCGCGGATGACGATCTCGTCCGACTTGAGGCCCACGCGCGCCCCTGCGGCCGCTGCGTCCTGTACGAGAGAGTTCACTACTTCACCGGCAATGTCTTCGGCCGCCAACTGGAGCGGCGGGATTCGAACTCCGTGATCGAGGTCTCGTCACGGAGGGTGAGCCCGATGTCGTCGAGCCCTTCCATCAACCGCCAACGAGTGTAAGCGTCGATCTCGAAGGGGACGTCCACATCCCCCAGCGACACGCGCTGCGTCACGAGGTCGACCGTCGCCTCGATGCCCGGGTTCGCCTCGATGGCGGCCCACAGGCGCTCGACCTCCGGTTCGGTCACGATCGCCGTGACCAGGCCCTGCTTGCCGGCGTTGCCCTTGAAGATGTCCGCGAAACGGGGCGAGACGACCACGGTGAAGCCGAAGTCACGGAGCGCCCACACGGCGTGCTCGCGGGACGAACCGGTGCCGAAGTCGGGGCCTGCGACGAGCACACGGGCACCCTGGTAGCGCTCCTGGTTCAGCACGAAGTCGGGGTCCTGCCGCCACCCGGCGAACAGGGCGTCCTCGAAGCCGGTCTTCGTGACGCGCTTCAGGTAGACGGCCGGGATGATCTGGTCGGTGTCGACGTTCGACCGCTTGAGCGGTGCGGCGATGCCGGAGACGGTGGTGATCTTGTCCATCAGAAGGTCCCCTCGGTGGCGGTGGCGGCCGTCGCCGCCGCGATCTCGTCGTCGGTCTCCAGGTCCCACGGGCTGGACAGCGTGCCGCGCACCGCGGTGGCCGCGGCGACGAGCGGCGACACCAGGTGGGTGCGGCCGCCCTTGCCCTGGCGACCCTCGAAGTTGCGGTTCGAGGTGCTCGCGCAGCGCTCCCCCGGTGCCAGCTGGTCCGGGTTCATCCCCAGGCACATCGAGCAGCCGGCGAACCGCCACTCGGCACCGAACTCGGTGAACACCTTGTCGAGCCCCTCGGCCTCGGCCTCGAGCCGGACCCGAGCGGACCCCGGCACCACCATGACCCGGACGCCGTCGGCCTTCTTGCGGCCGTTGATGATCGATGCGAAGGCCCGAAGGTCCTCGATGCGCGAGTTGGTGCAGGACCCCATGAACACCGCGTCGACGGCGATGTCCTTCATCGGGGTGCCGGCTGCGATGTCCATGTACTCCAGGGCGCGGCGTGCGGCGGCCTGGTCGTTGGGGTCGCTGTAGGCGGCCGGGTCCGGCACGCTCTCGGACAGCGAGACGCCCTGGCCCGGGTTCGTGCCCCAGGTGACGAAGGGCTCGAGCTCGTCCGCGTCGATGAACACCTCGGCGTCGAACACGGCGTCGTCGTCGGTCGCCAGGGTGTCCCAGTACGCGACGGCGTCGTCCCAGTCCTGGCCGGTGGGCGCGTGGTCGCGGCCCTGCACGTAGTCGTAGGTGGTCTGGTCGGGGGCGACCATGCCGGCGCGGGCACCGGCCTCGATCGACATGTTGCAGATCGTCATGCGGCCCTCCATCGAGAGCGCGCGGATCGCGGAGCCGCGGTACTCGAGCACGTAGCCCTGTCCGCCGCCGGTGCCGATCTTCGCGATGACGGCCAGGATGATGTCCTTCGCCGTCACCCCCGGGCGCAGCGTGCCCTCGACCGTGATCGCCATCGTCTTGAACGGCTTGAGCGGCAGGGTCTGCGTGGCGAGGACGTGCTCGACCTCGGACGTGCCGATGCCGAACGCCATCGCGCCGAAGGCCCCGTGGGTGCTGGTGTGCGAGTCGCCGCAGACCACGGTGATGCCGGGCATGGTCAGGCCGAGCTGCGGGCCGACCACGTGGACGATGCCCTGCTCCTTGTCGCCCAGGGAGTGCAGCCGGACGCCGAACTCCTCGCAGTTGCGACGGAGGGTCTCGATCTGGATGCGGCTCGTCGGGTCCGCGATGGGGCGGTCGATGGCGAGCGTCGGCGTGTTGTGGTCCTCGGTCGCGATCGTCAGGTCGAGGCGACGCACCGGTCGCCCGGCCTGCCGCAGGCCGTCGAACGCCTGCGGACTCGTCACCTCGTGCACGAGGTGGAGGTCGATGTAGAGGAGGTCGGGGTTGCCGTCCTCACCCTTGACCACGACGTGGTCGTCCCACACCTTCTCGGCGAGCGTCTTTCCCATGAGCTCAGCCCTCCTCGTCCTCGTCGTTGCGCCGCGACCGCGGCCCGATCAGGCGACTCTACCATTGGTATACCAACGCGCGGCACCCCGCCCGTCGCGGGTCCGTCACCCCGTGGCGGCGCAGCCTGGAGGCCCGTGGCGACTCCCCGACACCCGTCGCGGTGGGAAGATGGTGACGACATGACGACACCTGCGCACTCGACCCGGACCATCAACCTCGAGGGCGCGGCACGCGCCGCGATCGCCGGTGGCGCACCGCTCGCGCTGCTCATCGCCCTCGGCATGCCGGGGTACGCCGCCTTCGCCATGTTCGCCGGGTTCACCGCCATCTTCGGTGCGACCGAGCCCTACCGGCAGCGTGCCGTCACCACCGGCGTCGCGGGTGTGCTGCAGGCGCTCTGCATGTTCGCCGGCATCGGGGTCGGGCTCCTCGGGTCGCCGCTCTGGCTGCAGGCCGTGGGTCTCGTCGTCGTCCTGGTGGTCGCGGTCTGCACCCTCTCCGCGCTCCGGGCGATCCCCGCGCAGCCGATCTTCCCGGTGTTCGCGTTCGTCGTGTCCGCACTCGTGCCGATGCGCCCGGCGGACGTCCCGCTCGTCACGACGATCATCGTCTGCTCGGTGGTCTGGGCCTGGCTCGTCGCGATGTCCGGAGCGGTGCTCCGCCGGGTGTTCCACCCGCACGCCCCGCACCGGTTCCGCCCGCTGGCCGACCGCAAGCACCGCTCGCTCGCGGTCCTCGGGACCCCGGCGCTGTGGGAGACCGTCGCGCTCAACGTCGTCGGGTCACTCGTCGCCGGTGCCGTCGCGGAGTCGATCCCCGGGCTCGGGCACCCCTACTGGGCAGTCATCGCGGTGGTCTCGACCCTGCCGGCGATCCGCCAGCGGCACACCGTGGTCCGCGCCGGGCAGCGTGTGGTCGGCACGATCGGCGGCACGGTCATCGCGGTCGGCATCCTGCTGCTCGAGCCGTCGGCGTGGTGGATCGTCGTGCTGGCCGTCGTCGGGCAGTTCTTCGCCGAGATCTTCGTCGCCCGGAACTACGCCGTGTGCCTGCTGTTCCTCACCCCGCTCGCCCTGGCGGTGTCGTGGTTGAGCCTGCCCGAGGCACCCCAGCTGCTGGCGCTCGACCGCATCGCGCAGACCGTGCTCGGTGCCGTGGTCAGCGTGGGGCTGCTGCTCGTCGGGCGTGCGATCGAGCGTCGGCGCGGCCGTGCCCTGGGTGCGACGAGCGCGATCCGGACCGTCTGACGCGCCCGGTCGAACCGGGCGTACCTGGTCGTTCCGGGCGTACCTGGTCGAACCGGGCGTACCTGGTCGAATCGGGCGTACCTGGTCGTTCCTTTCGACCAGGAACGCCCGATTCCGCTTGCCATCGCGCGTGACAGGGGAAGGAACGGGCGCGGACGGCGGACGGGAGGCCCGTGGCGGCGCCGCCACGGGCCTCCCGTCCGTCCGTGGTCGCGACCACCGCGTCCGGCGGAAGCGACAGATCCTCGCGGAACATCCGCGGGGACCTGTCGCCCTCGCGGACGAGACGGCCCCGCGTACCGCGGGTCTGTCGCTTTCACGAGCGGTCGGACCCGCCGGACCTTTCGCGACCCGCCGGCCCCACCCGCGCGTCAGTCGCGCGGCTGGATGTTCCAGGCGTCGATGACGGGGCGGCCGTGCTCGTAGCCGAGGATGCTGACCGAGGCGGTGCCGAGCTTCAGCACGGCGCCGTCCTGCGGCGCGAGCCGGATCCACGCGGCACCGAGTGCCCGCAGCACGTGGCCGTGGGCGATGAACACCGCGTCGTGGCCCTCGGCGAGCACCGGGCGGGCACGGTTCAGGATGCGTTCGACGCGGACGCGGACCTCGGCGGCGTTCTCACCGGGGGTGTCGCCGGCGGGGACCCCGTCGGTCCAGAGATCCCACGGTCCGTGGCGCAGCACCTTGATCTGCGGGGTGGTGAGGCCCTCGTACGCGCCGTAGTCCCACTCGTACAGGTCCTCGTCGAGCTCCGGCTCGACGCCAATCAGGTGCGCGGTGTCACGCGCGCGCTGCAGCGGGCTCGACAGCGCCAGCGCGAACGACCGGTCCCCGAGGTACCGGCCCGCGCGCTTCGCCTGTTCGACGCCGTTGTCGGTGAGCGGGATGTCGGTGCGGCCGGTGTGCTGCCCGCTCTTCGACCACTCCGTCTCTCCGTGACGGACGAGGACGAGTTCGCCGGGGCGTTCCGAGGTCATGAGTTCCTTCCGATCCAGAGGCCGAGCGCAGCTGCGCCGACCGAGACGACGAGCATCCCGAGGCCGTTCAGGACGGCGAGCCGGGTCTTGCCGGATCGGAGGAGCTGTACGGTCTCGACGCTCGCCGTCGAGAACGTCGTGTACCCACCCATCATGCCCGTCCCGAGCACAGCGACCGTCGAGGCGGGAATGGTGCCGGCCTGCCCGAGGCCCGTCAGGACCCCGAGCACGAGCGATCCGGACACGTTGATGAGCAGGGTCCCGACCGGGAACCCGGCGAACCGGGAACCGGCGAGGCGGCCCTTGACGACGCCGTCGAGCACGAAGCGCAGGGCGGCGCCGGCTCCCCCGCCGACCGCGACCAGGACCAGTTCGACCGGGCTCATCGGGCGTCCTGCAGCGGTTCGGGGCGGGTGCGGGGCCGGGTGGCCGCGGCGACCCCCAGACCGAGGACGACCGCGACGAGTCCGAGCACGACCGAGAGCAGGGCGTACCCGCTGCCCGCCGTCCAGCGGCCGAGGTCGAGCAGCTGCGCGGTGTCGTCCGCGAGCGTGCTGTAGGTCGTGAAGCCGCCGAGCACACCGGTGCCGACGAACAGCCGCACCGCGCGACGACGACCGACGTCCGAGCCCCGTCGGGCGAGCGCGTCGAGCAGGAAGCCGAGGCAGAACGCCCCGACGACGTTGATCCCGAGGATGGTCCAGCTGATCCCGTCGTGCGCGGGGAACAACGTGGCGAGGAGTGCGCGGACGGCCGTGCCGATCGCGCCGCCGAGGGCGACCAGGGCGACGAGCCTCCAGCGCAGGTGCGGTGGGCGTTCGGCGTGCATCGTGCTCCCGTCGCGAGGCGATCGTTCCCCGGGTGACGGGGACGATCCAGGCTAGCCGAGACGACGAAACCCCCGCCGAGCCGGAGCTGGACGGGGGTTTGCGTGCTGGTGACCCCAGCGGGATTCGAACCCGCGTTACCGCCGTGAGAGGGCAGCGTACTAGGCCGCTATACGATGGGGCCGCGGCTGTTGTCGGACTCGGAGCATGTCACCTGTGGTGACCCCAGCGGGATTCGAACCCGCGTTACCGCCGTGAGAGGGCAGCGTACTAGGCCGCTATACGAT
>NZ_CAJCKD010000012.1:0-93797 GCF_903970855.1 Curtobacterium sp. ME12 | reverse complement strand
CGTGATGATACACTCGTTCGCAGCCCAGCGCCTCGCGCCGATCACCACGGCGTCGTCGTGCCGGGCGACGTCGAGCAGCACCTGGGCCTGCGTGCCGAGCACCGCCCCGCCCTCGCGCTTGCCGGTGACGAACGCGATGTCGAGCGCCGCGGCCTGCTGCAGGAGCGGCCAGAGCAGGGGGCTCCGGAAGTCGTCGAGGTGTAGCCAGTCGCTCTCACCCGGCAGGCCGGCGAGCTGCCCGGCACGGTGCAGGGCGGCGAGCTGCAGGAACCAGGCGTGTTGCTCGGCGCCGACGCCGAGCCGGTTCTGCGAGTAGGGGAGCGTGCCCCAGGTCAGCTGCCCGCGCACCCAGTTGCCGGCGTCGCTGCGGGTCACCGGCCGGACCCCGAGCCGGACGCTGCGGGACGGTGCAGGCAGGGCACGGCCGGCGGCACGGGCTCGCGAGGCGAGCTTGGCGGGGACCGCGTCACGCAACTCGAACTGCAGCCCCATCCGGGTGCCCTGCGGGGTGGGCGCCCGCTCGTCGTCACCGGCGAGGCGGGCGAGGTCGTGCCTCCAGTCCGAGGGCGGCGGAGCCGGCGTCTCCGGGCGTGGGCCGGCGTTCGCGGCGAGGGCACGGGCGTTGATGGTGAGGAGCGCGGCCGCGACGTGCTTGCAGTCGCCGCCGAGCGGGCAGCTGCAGGTGCTGCGGACGGGGCGGACGAAGTCGCCGCGCGCCGGGGTGGTGTCGACGCGGAGTTCGTACGGGTCGTCGGCGGTGCCGGACACGACCGCGGTGACCGTGCCGTCGTGGTCGTGCCAGGTGGCGTCGTCCACCAGTCCGGCGCGGACGACGTCGCGTGCGCGACCGAAGGTCTGCGGCCCGACGAAGCGGATGACGTCCACGGCGTCGATCATCGGGGCAGCAGGCACGGGACCATCGTGCCAGTCACCACCGACGATCCCCGCCGCCACCCTGTGCGACGAACATCTGACAGGACTACCGTCCAGATCGGAGCGCGACGACCGCGGTCCACGGAACCGATTGGAAACGCATGCCGGACCGACTGCGGTGGGTACGCGACTCAGCCGACCACTGGAACGGGTGGATCGACGCGGAGGTCGTGTGCGACATCACCCGGACCGACACGTACACGGTCGATTCTCCGGACCATTCGCTGACCGGCGGGCACTCGTCCTTCGAGAGCGCGGCGGCACAGGTGCACGGCTGGGTTCGCTGGACCGGCCGTTAGGCCGCGGAACGCAACCCGGTTGTACGACCACCGGTCGCTCCCTAGCGTGAGAGGGCAGACCGGGGGCACCCGGAGGTGACCACACCGCTCTGCTCGATCAGGGAGAGGTGTGCACATGACCGACACGACGGAGTCTCGGACCCCCGCTCACCCGCCCCGTCAGCCGCGCTCGCTCGTCGCCGTGTCCGGGCAGGACACCGACGAGGCCATCAGTTCGCTCGCCGGCATGTACGCGGGCAAGGCCTGGTACTCCCGCGCACTCGACCAGGACTACTGGTTCAAGTACGTCGGCGTCGGTGACGAGCGCCTCAGCATCCGCCGGTCGCAGATGCACGGGTACCTGCGGGGCGACGTCGCCACCGAGGGCGAGGTCGTCGTGCAGTGGCTGGAACGCGGCGAGGCCCGCGTCGACGTCGGCCGCGACGAGGTCCGCATGCGGCCCGGCGTGCCGACGATGTTCCCGGTCGAGCGCCGGTTCGAGATGGAGTACCAGGACTGGGACCAGCGCCTGGTGCACCTGCGTCGTGACCTGGTGCTCGACGTCGCCGCCGAGGACCACCTGGTCGACGGCACCATGGCGTTCGACACCACGGCCGTGCCGGACCTCACCGCCGTCGGCCTGTGGCGGACCGCCGTGTCCGGCGCGCTCCGAGCACTGCGCGAGGAGGGCGAGGAGTCCCTCGCCTGGCACGAGGCGCAGCGCGACGTCGCCCGTGCCCTGTTCCGGATGTACCCACTGCAGGCCGACCGGTTCCCCGCCGGCTACGGCACCCGCAGTGACGGCCGGCTCCGGGCTGCGGTCGAGTTCATCCAGGCGCACGCCCACGAACCGCTCACCGTCGCCGACATCGCGCAAGCCGCGGGGCTGAGCATCCGCGGGATCCAGGAGTCGTTCCAGCGGGCGTTCGAGCGCTCGCCGATGACGTACCTGCGCGAGGTGCGGCTCGGACGCGTGCACGAGGAGCTGCGGATCCTCGACCCGCACGCGACCTCGGTGGCGGACGTCGCCCGGCGCTGGGGGTTCGCGCACATGGGGCGGTTCGCCTCGGTGTACGCGAGCCGGTTCGGGGAGTACCCGCGGGAGACGTTGCGGCGCTGAGGGCGCGGGCGTGGGCGCTGCCGACGTCGGTTGCTACGGCTGCTGTGCTCAGCGCTTCGCCGGCTCGGCCAGCTTGCTGTGCTTCCGCGAGTACCCGAAGTACACACCGAGCCCGATCGCGAACCAGATCGCGAACCGCACCCACGTCTCCCACTGCAGGAACGTGACGAGCCAGAGCGACGCGATGACGCCGATGATCGGGATCACGGGCATGAACGGCAGCCGGAACTGGCGGTCCAGGTCGGGCTGCCGGTAGCGCAGCACCACGACGGCCGAGCACACCACGACGAACGCGAGCAGGATGCCGATGTTCGTGAGCTCGGCGACGACACCGATCGGCAGGACACCGGCCAGGATCGCGGACGCGATGCCGAGGATCCAGGTCACCCGGGTCGGTACGTGCCGCTTCGGGTCGGTCTTCGCGAACCACTTCGGCATCAGGCCGTCGCGGCTCATCGAGAACCAGACACGCGAGGCGCCGAGCATGAACGTCACGAGCACCGTGACGATGCCGACGATGGCACCGATCGCGATGACGTTGGCGACACCGCCGAGCCCGACCGACGCGAACGCCGACGAGAAGCCCGAGGCGGGGTCGATGTCGGTGTACTTCTGCATCCCGGTGAGCACGAGGGTCGCCAGGACGTACAGCACCATCGAGATGCCGAGGGACAGCAGGATCGCCTTCGGCATGTGCTTGCGGGCGTCGGTGGACTCCTCGGCCGCGGTGGACATCGCGTCGTAGCCGAACACGGCGAAGAACACGGTGGCGGCACCGGTCATCACGCCGCCGAAGCCGAACGGGAAGTACGGGGAGTAGTTGGCGCTGTTGATGTGGAACACGCCGAGCACCACGATGAGCACGACGAGCGCCACCTTGATGCCGACCGCGACGAACTCGAACCGGGCGGCGCTCCGGATGCCGCGCGTGAGGACGAACGCGGTGAGCAGGCACAGGACGATCGCGAAGACGTCGATCACGTGGCCGTCACCGGTGCCCGGCGCGCCGAGCATCCACGCGGGCAGGTCGATGCCGAACTGGCCGACCAGGAACCCCACGTAGCCGGAGATGCCGATCGCGACCACCGCCACGATCGCCGTGTACTCGAGCAGCAGGTCCCAGCCGATGAACCACCCGACGATCTCGCCGAGCACCGCGTAGCCGTACGTGTACGCGCTGCCGGCCTTCGGGATGAGCCCCGCGAACTCGGCGTACGACAGGGCTGCGGCGGCGCTCGCGACCCCGGCGACCAGGAAGCTGATCAGCACCGCGGGCCCGGCGACGCCGTTCGCGACGGTGCCGGCGAGGGTGAAGATGCCGGCGCCGATGATGCCGCCGATGCCGATCGCGGTGAGCTGCCACAGGCCGAGGTGCCGTTTCAGGCCGCCCTCGCCCCCGGCCTCGTCATCGATCGTGTCGATGGGCTGCCGTCGGAACAGGGTGCGTGTCGTCGTCGTCACCCGCCCATGGTGCACCCGGCGGCGATCCCGCGCACGCACGCGGCCGGACCGCAGGCACCGGGCGTACACCTGGAGCATGCGCCACCCGAAGAGGACCGAGCCCGGCCCCGGCCAGGAGTCCGTCTGGGACTACCCCCGCCCACCCGCCGTCGAGCGGGTCACCGCCCGTGTCGTCGTCCGTCTCGGCGGCACGGTCGTCGCCGACACGACCGACGCCGTCCGCGTGCTCGAGACCTCGCACCCGCCGGTCTACTACCTGCCGATGGCCGACCTGGCCGAGGGTGCGCTCGTGAAGGCACCCGGATCGAGCATGTGCGAGTTCAAGGGCCTGGCGCGCTACTTCGACGTCGTCGGCGGGGACGGGACGGTCGCGAGCCGTGCCGCCTGGAACTACCCGACCCCGGTCCCCGGCTACGAGTCGCTGCGCGAACGCGTCGCGATCTACCCGTCGGCGATGGACTCGTGCGAGGTCGGCGGCGAACGGGTCCGGGCGCAGGACGGCGACTTCTACGGCGGCTGGATCACGGCGGACATCGTCGGGCCGTTCAAGGGCGCGCCCGGCACGCTCGGCTGGTGACCCGGCTTCGTCAGGCGGGGCAGCCCTGACCCGGACCGACCCCTTCCGCGCGCGACGGGGCGGACCCGACCCGGGCCTCCCGGCCGGACGGCGTCAGCGGTAGGCGTACGGCGACCAGAATGGCGGCGGGAACGCACCGCCGGTCACGATCACGAGCACCTGCCAGACGAGCATGACGAGCCCGGTGCTCCCGATCACGATGCCGATCCACGACCACACCTGCACCGCGCGACGGCGACCCGCGATCCGGATCGCCCGCCAGCCGCTCAGCACGCACACCAGCCCGAACACCGCGCCGAGCAGCACGTGCCGCACGGTCGACTGCGCGGGCACGATGATGCCGAGGTAGAACGCGACCGGTCCGAGCAACACCGCGAAGGTCGCCGGGGCGGCTGGCGGTTCGTGATCCCGAGCGACTGCTCCCATGGACGGCATGATAGCGAGTGAACCTCGCTTCGAGTGCGTCCAGGTCGCGCAGCGCGAGCACCCGACCGCGGGAACGGGCACCATGGAGGCATGCGTTCCTTCTTCCGCGTCCTGCTCGGCCTGGCCCTCGTCTTCGCGGGCACGAGCCACCTCACCTTCGCGCGCAAGGAGTTCACGGCGCAGGTGCCCGACTTCGTCCCCCTGGACGACGACACGACGGTGCTCGCGTCGGGCGTCGCCGAGATCACGCTCGGCTCGGCCCTGGTGCTCGCCCCGAAGCCGGCCCGCCGCTTCGTGGGCTCGGTCGCGGCGCTGTTCTTCACGGTGATCTTCCCCGGCAACCTGTCGCAGTGGGTCAACCGTCGCGACGCCTTCGGTCTGGACAGCGACGAGAAGCGCCTCGTCCGCCTGTTCGGCCAGCCCGTCCTCATCGCGCTCGCCCTCTGGTCGACGCGCGGCCGGCGCTCCTGATGGGCGCGCCCGCAGGACAGACCGGCCCGGCCACCGGAGCGGGTTCCGGCCCGGCCCCCGGGACGGGTCCTGGGGCGGGTCCTGCGTCGGGTCCCGATCCGCTCGGGTCCGGCCCGGCGCGCTTCGGTCGGGAGGCCCGGCACCCC
Organism: Curtobacterium sp. ME12; assembly: GCF_903970855.1. Taxonomy (NCBI): domain Bacteria; kingdom Bacillati; phylum Actinomycetota; class Actinomycetes; order Micrococcales; family Microbacteriaceae; genus Curtobacterium; species Curtobacterium sp. ME12. Next base: position 88,385 of record NZ_CAJCKD010000012.1, on the reverse strand, counting down.
CTGGCAGGTCGCGCTCGTGTCGCGGACGTGGTCACCTCCACCGCGCTGCTCGTCGTGCTGACGGTCGGTGCGTTGGCAGCGGGGTGGGGGATCAGGCTCATGTCGCTGGCGTTCGTGTCGTGTGCGGCGCCCGGCAACACCTGCAACGAGACGCTGGGTGACTCGGTCGTCGTCGTGGGACCGATCGTCGTGGCGGCGGTGCTGGTCGCGACGATCGCGGTCTGCGTGCTGCGGCTCGTCCGGCGGCGGCTGACCTGGCCGGTGGTGCTCGTCGGCATGGCGGCGATCGTCGCGGTGTTCTTCGCCTCGCTGTTGCTCGTCGACAGCTCGGTCACGCACGGCATCTGAGGGACTCTTCCCGCACAGGCTGGGTTCGCGGAGCGGCTTTCCACAGACCCCGGACCGTGCCTCGGGCGGTGGCTTCCGGTTCGCCACGCTGGAGCCATGCCTGACACCGAGATGCTCGACCGCCTGATCCGTGAACCCGTCCGCACCGACGACGACGTCGTCCGACTCGTCCAAGCCGTCGTCGAACGGCCGCTGCGACGGCAGTGCTGGGTGCTGTTCCTCGACGACCGCGGGATGTCGATCCCGTTCCTGCTGCCGATCGCTGACCTGCCGTACTCCCCGGACGAACACGTCGACGACTTCGCGGCCCTGATCGCCGACATCGTGGCGCAGCTCGGGGCCGTCGACGTCGTGCTCGTGTGGGAACGCCCCGACGCCGACCGACTCTCCCCGGTGGACTGGGAGTGGGTCGACGCCTGCGCGTGCGCCCTCGACGAGCACTCGGTGCGGCTCCGTGCCCAGGTCGTCGTGCACTCCGGGGGAGCCGCGATCGTCGAGTTCGACGAGGAGACGCAGGCGGTGGCCTCGTGAGCGGTCAGCCCTGGGGAGCGACGTCCGGCACGTCCTGGCCGGTGAGCTCCTCGACGATCGCCTTCGCCTGCGGCCACGACTTCGCGTAGTGGTCCGGATCGGAGTTGATCTGTACCGCGTGCGCCATCTGCGTCGGGGTCATCGTCTTCCAGCCGGGGACCTTCACGAGCTTCGTGTAGAACATCGTCGCGGCCGTGTACGGGTCCATCCGCTGCTCGTACGTGCCCCAGGCGCCGTTGTCGCGCTGCTGGAACAGGCCGCGGCTGTCCGGGCCCGCGGCGTCGCCGTGGTCCAGGTTCACCAGGCTCGACTCGCCGATCGCGGTCATCACCCCGACGGCCTGCGTGTGCGGCCCGATGCCGAGCGCCTGCGCGGCTTCGATCACGGACGCGGCGTTCACCAGGCGGTCCTGGCAGAAGCCGCCGACGGGTCCGGCCGGCACGACCATCCCGCCGATCGTCTTCGAGGCGACGGCCGGGCACGCGGGAGTCGGGGTGGCGGCGCTCGACTTCGCGATGCCGGCGAGCGAGTTGACGGCGATCACCACGAGGACGACCACGCCGATGCCGACCGCCACGATCCCGGCGCCGAACACCGAGGCGAGGGTGATGCCGACACGGCGCATGACGGGACCTCTCGACGGGCTGGGCGGGTGCTGGGCGGGCGGAGCAGGAAGAGCAGCACGAGCGTACGGGCGCCTCCTGGGAAGCGAGCGGCGGCCCGCCGTGGTCGCACGTTCGGGGTTCGGGGTTCGCACTTCGGGATGCGCGGTTCGCCGCCGGTCGCTCGCCGCGTGGAAGGTGCGTCCCCGGCAACGAGTGACGGTCCTGGTTCACGAAGCGGGGGCTTCGCGAACCAGAACCGTCACGGGTCGTTCGGGCACGGCGGTCACCGCCCGCGTCGACCGTCCCGTCGCCCTCGACCCCGACCCAGGCGCCAGCCTCCGGCGGACAGCGACAGCGTGGCGATCACCGCGATGACGACGGTCCAGATGACACTGGTCGCGTCCATCAGACGTCGTGGTGGTCGTGCGGCGGGCGCTGCACCTTCGTCGGCTCCGTCACGAGCCCGGTCGGGGCCTTCTCGGCCTGCTTCCGTCCGTGGGTGAACCAGGTCAGGACCCAGAGCAGCACGCCCAGCGCCAGCAGCGCACCGGCGATCTGGTACTGCTGTGGGTCACGACCGGACGAGAACGGCATGACGAGCCACAGGCACGTGATGACGCCGATGACCGGGATGACGACGCCGGCTCGGAAGTGCTTGTGGTCGACCTTGTCGCGGCGCAGCACGAGCACGGTCACGTTCACGACGGCGAACACCGTCAGCAGCAACAGCGAGGTGGTGCCACCGAGCACGACGACGATGGGTGACTCCGGGTCGAGCGAGACCCACCCGATCAGCAGCAGCGAGATGAGCGTGGTGAAGACGATCGCGGTCGACGGGGTGCGACGGGCGGGGGAGATGCGGGACAGGAAGCCCGGCAGCACGCCCTGCTTGCTCATGCCGTAGAGCAGGCGCGACGCCATCATCATGTTGATCAGTGCGGTGTTGGCGACGGCGAACATCGAGATGAAGGGCAGCAGGTCGGCGATCGGGAAGTCCGGCGCGGCGGTCTGCACGACGGTCACGAGCGGGGTCTCGTTGCCGGCGAGCTCACCGATCGGCACCACGGCCACGGCGCAGATCGACACGAGCACGTAGATCACCGCGGTGATGCCGAGGCCGGTGAGCATGATCTTCGGGAAGATGCGCGAGGGGTCCTTGGTCTCCTCGGCCATGTTGACCGAGTCCTCGAACCCGACCATCGCGAAGAACGCCAGCGACGTCGCGGTGCTGATCGACAGCAGCAGGGACTTGTCCTCCGGCGTCTCGAACATCACGACCCGCGAGAAGTCCGCGTTGCCGCCCGCGATCGCCCAGAACCCGATCAGGATCACCATGACGAGACCGGACAGCTCGACCAGCGTCAGCACGACGTTCGTCTTGACGCTCTCGCTCACCCCGCGGAAGTTGATGAACATCACCGCGAGCATGAAGCCCATCGCGATGAGCATCACCACGCCGTTCGGCAGTTCGATGCCGAACCCGGCACCCAGGTTCGCCGCGAACGCCCGCGACGCCGTCGACGCTGACGTGATCCCGGAACACATCACGATGAACGTCACGATGAAGGTGACGAAGTGGATGCCGAACGCCTTGTGCACGTAGAGGGCGGCACCGGCGGTCTGCGGGTACTTCGTCACGAGTTCCAGGTACGAGAACGCTGTCAGCAGCGCGACCGCGAACGCGATGAGGAAGGGGAGCCATGCTGCCCCGCCGACCTCGGCCGCGACCTGGCCGGTCAGCGCGTAGACACCCGTGCCGAGGATGTCGCCGACGATGAAGAGCAGCAGGAGCTTGGGACCGATGACCCGGCGGAGCTCGTGCTGCTCCTGCTGTGGGCGGTCCGTCTTGGTGGTGGCCATGCGTCACCCTTTCGCGCGATGTGCCTTCCTGTCCAGTCCCACAGGGAGGTTTCTCGCGATCGCAACACGGTCGCTCGGCGACGGATACGCTCCGGCCATGGACCAGCAGTCGAACACCACCGAGGAGCCCATCGAGTTCGCGGACTTCAACGCGAAGCTCCTGGTGCTCGACGTCCTCTGCTACGACCTCGACGTCCTCGACCCCTACGACCCGGACGCCGAGGACGAGACCGACGAGGACCTCGACGTCGACGGGCAGGACGACCGGGCGCGCGAGTACTACGACGACCTCGACCTGCTGCCGTCGCACCTGTCGCTCGTCACCGAGATCACGGTGGACTCCGACCTCGAGGTGCTGCAGGACGTGCACCCCGGCTGGGACGGCTCGGACGACCGCTTCGACCCGCAGAACTGGGACGACCTGCTCGACCTGCCGGAGCTCCGCACCGTGTACGCCGCCGCGCCGCTGCCCGCCCACGTCACCGAGCGGCTCGCGGCCAAGGGCATCGAGGTCCGCTCCGCCTGAGCGGGTCTCGACCGGGACGGACCGACGGTCAGCTAGCGGTCCAGCGCCCGCAACTGTTCGGTGAACTCCTTCGCACCGCCCTGCGCCGGGTGCCGCACGGCGGTCGCCTCGATGCCGGCCAGCGCGAGTGCCCCCTGCGCCTTCCGACCGACCGCGACCACCCGGACCCGGTCCACGCCGCCCAGGGCCTCCAGCAGCGCGAGGGCGACGGGCGCTCCCGAGCGGACCTCGGCGGGTCGGGGCGTCCGGTTCGTCAGCCGGTCCGGTGCCACGAAGGGGTGGTGCGGGAAGATCGCCCACGCGACGGGGAGCGCACCGCGCCAGCCGTCCAGTGCCGCGTGCACGACGCGCGACGACGCTTCCCACGGTGCGGTCGGTTCCGGCGGGACGAGGCACTCGGGTCCGAGCTCCCGCATGCTCGTGAACGGCACACCCGTGTTCGTCATGCCACGCCACCCGGGGGCCTCGGCCACGAGCAACGTGTCGGCCCCCGACCCGGACTGCTCCAGGTACCGTGTCAGGTTCGCTCGCCGCAGCCGTCCCTCGGCCGATCCGACGTCGTACAGCGCCTCGGCGTCCGACTCGACGGGCACGGCGTCGAGCGCCGCCCAGAACGCGGCGAACCGCCCGTCCGTCTCGCTCACGGGCGCCCGAGCACCCGGCGGTAGACGTCCTCGAGCCCCGCGGCCGACCGCTCCCAGCTGAGGCGCTCCGCGTGCTCCCGCCCCGCAGCGGCGAGTCCGGCGGCGTACGGCGCATCCGTCAGGATCCGCTCGATCTCGGCAGCCCACGCCTGCGGGTCGCGGGACTCGAGGACCACACCCGTCTCCCCGTCGACCACCGCTTCGCGCAGGCCCCCGGCAGCGGCGGCCACGACCGGCACCCCGGAAGCGGAGCCCTCGAGCGCGACGAGCCCGTACGTCTCGGAGTGGGACGGCACCAGCACGGCTGCCGCGCCGCGGAACAGGAACGCCAGGTCGGCACGTGACTGCGGCCCGATGAAGGTGACGTGGTCGGCGATGCCCCGCGCCTCGGCGAGCCGACGCAGTTCGTCCACGTAGTCGCCCGCCTCACTCGAGACGTCGCCCGCGATGACCAGGGTGGGGCGGGCCTCCAGGCTGATGTCCGCGATCGCCTCGATCGCCAGGTCCAGGCCCTTGAGCGGCTGCACGCGAGCCGCCGCGACCACGTAGGGGGTGGCGGCGCGGCGCGCACCGACCGCCGCGGGGCGGAAGACGGACCCGTCGACCCCCGGCGGCACGATCCAGATGCGGGCGTCGTCACCGCCGAGCCGTGTGCGCACGGTCGACGCCTCGGCCTCGGACACCACGACGACGGCGTCCGACTCGCGGGCCAGCAGTTCCTCGCCGGCGATGCGGCCCGCGGACTCGGGGCGTTCGCCCTCGGACAGCGGCGTGGCCGGGTCGGCGGCGATGGAGTGGAACGACTGCACGTGGGGGACGCCGCGCTCGCGGGCGACGGGCAGCGCGGCCGCGCCGGAGAACCAGTGGTGCGAGTGCAGGACGTCGAACGGCCCGAGCTGCTCCAGCTCGTGACGGAACGGCTCGATGAACGCGTCGTGCTCACCCTTCGGCACCGGTTCGGCCGGCCCCGCGGACAGGAACCGCAGGCACACGCCCGGCACGAGCGACACCGAGTCCGGCTGCGTCGGGGCGGACCGGCGGGTGATGATGTCCACGTGGTGGCCTCGGTCGGCCAGCGCCTCGGCCTGGTGCCGGACGACGACGTTCATGCCGCCGACCTCGCCCGAACCGGGTTCGTCTCCGGGGGAGGTGTGCAGCGACACCAGCCCGATGTGCAGGGGTTCGGTCGTCGTGCTCACCGCTCAACCCTAGCCGCGCGGCCTCCGCTGCGACGGGCGCGCGGGTGCCACCACGACGGGCCGGCGGCCCGCCTCGTCCAGCGGGTCGGACGGGAGGCCCCGATCACCTCCCAGGATCTGCACGCGCTGGTCGCCGTGTCGCTCCCAGAACGCCGCCGTCCACGCGCACAGGGCGCCGTCGAGCAGGTCCTCGCGGTGCTTGTGCGTCGGACCGTGCAGCACCGACGGGTCGGCGAGCCGCTGCGTCAGCGGGTGCGAGTCGAGCAGCAGCGGCGGGTCGAGCGGGGTCTCGCGCAGCCGCCGGATCAGCTCGTCGAAGGCCTCGGCACGACGGGCACGTGCCTCGGCAGCGGGGATCCGGAGATCGAGCCGCTTGTACCGGGGCCGTTCCACGTCGTAGCCGAGCTCCTCCACCCCGACCAGCGTCGTGTACGGGTAGCACTCGAACATCGCCGGACCGGTGCGTCGTCGCATCGAATCCGTGTCGGAGACGTACCCGACACCCAGCGCGGTCAGCCGGTCGAGCAGCGCTGAGCCGGCGCTCGCCGCCGATGCCTGGTTGGTCGGGTTCGCGGCGACCTTCCACCGGCCGTAGCGCTGCCCGACCTGCCGCTCGGACTCGCGGATGCCCGTCGGGTTCGTCACGACGAGCGAGGCGTCCACGGCGATCAGGGATCGTGGCCCGAGGTGCTGGGCGATCCAGTCCGTGACGGCATCGACCCCGCGGGCCCACCCGGCGTCGGTGATCGTGCCGTCGTGGTCCATCGCCACCAGCCCGGTCTCGTTCGCGGCCTTCCGCTCGGAGCCGAGACCCCACGCCAGGTCGATGCCGAGGTACGCGTTCACCCGCCCATCCTGCCGACCCCGGCCGCAATACACCGGTGTCCGCGCGCTGAACACCGGCGTGCGCGTGTTCGACCTGGGAACACCGGTGTCCAGCGGGAGCGCGGCGGCGGCACCCGGCTGCGGGCGGGCGGCTGCCACGCGTGTACGGTCCGCTGCATGGCGAGCGAAGCGACGACGGTGCGGGTGCCCGGGCCCGACGGTGACCGCGAGGTCCGGATCAGCAGCCCCTCGCGGGTGCTCTGGCCCGAGGCGGGCATCACGAAGCTCGACCTGGCGGAGTACCTCGTCACGGTGGGCGACGCCTTCGTCCGGGCGAACGGCGACCGGCCGATCTCGCTGCAGCGGTTCCCGGGCGGCGTCGACGGCGAGCAGTTCTTCTCGAAGAACCCGCCGAAGGGTGCGCCCGACTACGTCCGCTCGGTCACGGTGACCTACCCGAGCGCCCGGTCGCACCCGCAGCTCGTGATCGACGAGCCGGCGGTGGCGGTGTGGGCCGCCCAGATGAACACGGTGGTCTTCCACCCGTGGGCCTCTCGTGCCGAGGACAGCGACCACCCGGACCAGCTGCGGATCGACCTCGACCCGCAGCCCGGCACGGACTTCGGCGACACGGTGCCGGTGGCCGAGGAACTCCGGAAGGTCCTCGACGAGGTCGGCCTGACGACCTGGATCAAGACGAGCGGCAACCGCGGCCTGCACGTGTTCGCGCCGATCCGGCCCGAGCACGAGTTCCTCGAGGTGCGGCATGCGGTGATCGCCGCGGCGCGCGAACTCGAACGCCGGATGCCGGACCGGGTCACGACGGCGTGGTGGAAGGAGGAGCGGGGGCAGCGGATCTTCGTCGACTTCAACCAGGCGAACCGCGACCGCACGATGGCCGGTGCCTACAGCCCCCGAGCTCTCGCACACGCCTCGGTGTCCACGCCGATCACCTGGGACGAACTGCGCACCGCGGACCCGACGGCCTTCACGATCCGCACGGTGCCGGAGCGGCTGCTGACCACGGGTGACCCGTGGGAGTCGATGGGGGAGCAGCCAGGCAGCATCGCCCCGCTGCTCGAGTGGTGGGAGCGGGACCTCGCGAACGGCGAGGGCGAGCTGCCGTTCCCGCCGGACTTCCCGAAGATGCCCGGGGAGCCGCCGCGTGTGCAGCCCTCACGGGCGAAGAAGCCCAGCTGATGCCGAGCGGCCGACGCTGAGCCTCAGGCTGCGGAGGAGACGTCCCGCTGACGGTCCGGGTCCTCGACGCGCGTGGTGTGCGTCGGCAACCCGATGCTGGCGGTGTGCAGGCGGGTGAGCCGCGACCAGGTGCCGCGGTGCACGTCGGTGATGCCGTCGACGATCACGAGCCGAGTCCGACCGTGACGAGTGCGAGCGCCGTGGCGGTCACGCCGGCGATGGCGCTGATGACCGCGCTGAGCTGCAGGACGCGCTGGCGCCGTGCCTCTCGGACTTCTGTGAAGGGGCTCCGCCGCGGGTGGCGGACAAGCGTGCTGGTGCTCATGTCGACCGCTTTCGATCCGGGCGTCCGGACTGGACGCCTCGTGCTGCTGACATCATCCTGGCACGGCTTCGCTAGTTCGGCTAACTACTTTTCGCCGAACGTGACAGAACAGCGACAAACGGACACCGCAGTGCGTTCCGCGTCAGGACAGCACGTCGCTCAGGTCGTACGCACTCGGCACCTCGAGCTGCTCGAACCCGCACGACGTCGCGTCACGGTCGGGTCGCCACCGCTCGAACTGCACGGTGTGCCGGAACCGGTCGCCCTCCATCTGGTCGTACCGGACCTCGAGCACCAGCTCCGGCGCCAGCCGGACGAACGACGTGTCGCGACCCGACGAGAACCGTGACCGTTCCCCGTCACCGGTGACGGGCCTCCCGTCCGCATCGCGGAGCACGACGGGCTCGAGCTCGTCGATCAACGCGGCCCGGCGCTTGTCGGAGAAGGCGGAGACGCCGCCGACCTGGCGGAGCTCGCCGTCCGCGTCGTACAGGCCGACCAGCAGGGACCCGACGCCGGAGCCGCTCTTGTGCACGCGGTAGCCGATGGCGACGACGTCGGCGGTGCGGTGGTGCTTGATCTTGAGCATCGAGCGCTTGTTCGGTTCGTAGGGCCGTGCGCGCGGCTTCGCGACGACGCCGTCGAGCCCGGCGCCCTCGAAGGTGGTGAGCCATTCGCGCGCCTGTTCGACGTCCAGCGTGGTGCGGGTGACGAAGAGCGGGTCGGTCATCGCGTCGCCGAGTTGCTCCAGGCGCTCGCGGCGCTCGTCGAAGGGCAGGTCGAGGACCTCCTGTCCGTCGACCGCCAGCAGATCGAACGCCACGAACTGCGCAGGGGTCTCGACGCTGAGCTTCGCGATCCGTGAGGCCGCCGGGTGGATGCGCTGCGACAGCGCCTCCCAGTCCAGCCGCTCGGCGCCGGGCTCGCCGGAGCGCAGGATCACCTCGCCGTCCAGGACGACCGGGTGGTCGCGGCCGCCGAACTGCGCGCGGAACGCCTCGACGAGCTCGGGGAAGTACCGGGTGAGCGGCTTGGACCCGCGACTGCCGATCTCGACGTCGTCACCGTCGATGGTCACGATCCCACGGAAGCCGTCCCACTTCGGTTCGTACCGCAGCCCGCCCTTCGTGCTGTCCGGGTCGGGGACGGTGGCGACGGCCTTGGCGAGCATCGGTGCGATCTCCATGCGTCCTGTGTACTCGCGCGCGTCGGCAGGGCTGTCTGCCTGGAGGCCCGTGCTCCGCCCGGTGGATGTGCTCGGTGAGCAGAAATGGTCGGGTCCAGTGCCGGCACCCGACCATTTCTGCTCATCATGCACTAAAAGCGACATAGTGGAATACCAAAGGTGAAACAATAGATTGCACGGTACTGCTCCTGCAGCATGGACTCGCGGCGTCGGTATGGTGGCCCGCGTGACGACCGTGCCCCCGCCGGCAGCGCCGGCCCCGGAACCGATCAGCCCCGTGCAGTCCGCCGCGCTCCGCGACGGCGTCCTGCCACCCGTCGAGCAGGTCCGGCCGGGCATCTGGACCCTCGCGGTGCCGTTCCGGTTCGGGGTGCCCGATGCGACCCTCGTCTACGTCGTCGAGGGGTCGGACGGCTCGCTCGCGGTGATCGACCCCGGGTGGTCGGCCGACGGTGGGCTCGCCGAGCTGCGGGACGGGCTCGCCGCGATCGGACGCACCCTGGACGACGTGTCGCTCGTGGCCGTGACGCACCTGCACGCGGACCACCTGGGCGCCGCGGCGGCCGTCCGTCGGGCGACGGGTGCCCGGGTGGCGATGCACGGCCTCGAGGTGCGCGCGCTCGAACGGGAGCGCACCGACGCGGAGCGGAACGACGCGGACATCGCGACGTGGGGGCTGCCGGAGCACCTGCTTGCCGGGGTCGTCGAGGCGTGGGGCAGCGGTCGCCGGATCGGGATGGGCCGGATCGAGGCGCCGTTCGCCGACGTGCTGCTCGAGGACGGCGACCCGCTGCCGATCCCCGGCCGGACGATCCGCACACTGTGGACTCCGGGGCACACGGCCGGGCACGTCTGCTTCCTCGACGAGCCCGACGGTCTGCTGTTCTCCGGCGACCACGTGCTGCCGCGGATCAACTCCGGCATCGGGCTCGGAGGCCGGACCGGCACGAACCCGCTCGGGGACTACCTCGCCTCGCTCGCGCGGCTCGAGCCGTACTCCGACCTCGAGGTCTGCCCGGGGCACGAGTACCGGTTCCGTGACGTCGTCACCCGCGCGCAGACCCTGGCCCGGCACCGGGAGGAACGCTCACGTCACGTCGCGGCGGCCCTCGACGCGCTGGCCCGTCCGACGCTGTTCGAGGTCGCCGCCCGGGTGCCCTTCAGCGGTGGGATCGAGTCGATGACCGGGTTCCTGCTCGCGAGCGCGCTGACGCAGACGGCCTTCCACGCAGACCTGCTCGGGCGGGCCGACGAGGTCCGGCCCGCCTGACGAGGGCCACGGACGCGCGGGTCAGCCGAGCGTCGTCGCGAGCCGCTCGATCGTCGTCTTCGCGTCGGCGAACTCCGCGGCGGCGTGCTGAGCCAGCGGTGCGAGATCCGGCAGCCGGTCGGCCAGGGTCGCGCTGACGGTGATCGGGTACAGCTTCATGCCGAGCGCGGTGCCGAGCACGATGTGCAGGACGGGGGAGCCGTGGTCCCAGCCCTCGGTCGGGGTGCCGGCGTCGTAGGTGGCTCCGCGGCTCACCACGGTGACGACGGGGCGGCCGGCCAGGGGCTGCACGCCGCCGGTCAGGATGCCGGGCACGTGGATGCGGTCGATCCAGGCCTTCAAGGTCGACGGCACGGTGTAGTTGTACAGCGGCGCACCCACCACGACGACGTCGGCGGCCAGGAGCTCGTCGATGACCGCCTGACGCAGGGCCTCTGCCTCGGGCGCGACGGTCTCCTCCGCGGTGCGGTCTGCGGCGGCCCAGTGCAGCGCCGAGCTCTCGAGGTGGGGGAGCTGGTCGACGTGCAGGTCCCGCCGGACGACCGTGTACTCCGGGCCGCGGGCGCGCCAGGCGTCGGCGAAGGCCGCAGTCAAGGCGCGCGAGCGGGAGTGGGACAGGTCGGCCGAGGAGTCGATGTGCAGCAGCGTGGGCATGTCGCCAACGCTACCGGCGCGGACCCGGCCGGGCGCGGATGCGGAAACGGCCCCGCCTGCTCCGGTGGAGGAGCAGGCGGGGCCGTCACGGGCCTCCCGTCCACCGCGCGGGCACGCGACGGACGGGAGACGTCTCAGGGTGTCAGCGCTGGGCGCGGCGACGGCGCGCGAAGCGGGCGCCGATGAGGCCGGCACCGGCGACGAGCAGGCCCAGGGCCCACGGCAGTGCGTCGGTGGTGTCCGAGCCGGTGTAGGCGAGCTGGCCACCGGTGTTGACCGGGGCGACCGGGGCGACCGGGGCCGCTGCCGGTGCGACCGGGGTCGGGTCGGCGATGCCGGCGACCGCGGTCGGCTGGACGTCGACGGCGAACGACGTGCTGAACGAACCGAAGGCGACGGACAGGTTGTGCACCGAGGCGTGCGGGAACGTGACGCCGACGATGCCGAAGTCACCGAGTTCGGGGTCCGGAGCGATCACGTCGCTGGCGACGTCCGACGTGACGGTCGGCAGGACCGTCTCGTCCTCGTCGGCCAGGATGTCGTTGCCGTACCGGTCGACGAGCCCGCCCTGGACGACGAGCGTGCCGCCCTGCTTCACGGTCGGACGACCGCCGTCGGTGAACACGACCGAGAAGGAGTCGTCGGTGGACTCGGCGTCGACCGTGTAGACGGAGCCGTCGGGCGCGATGACCCACGAGCGCTGCTTCTCGGCTTCCAGCTGCGAACGGTCGATCGTGTAGACCTGCACGCCGAGCGGAGCGCCGGCTTCGACGGTGAGTGACACGTACTGGGTGACGGACTCGGTTCCGCTCGTCGCGGTCACCGCGAACTCGTAGTCCCACGCGTCGGTCGTGACGCCGCTGAGTTCACCGGTCGAGGCGTCGAAGGTCAGACCGTCGGGGAGCTGGTCCTCGGGGGCCGCCTCGTCCTCGGGGAACTCCTCGGCGTACTCGGCATCGTCCTCGGAGAACCAGGCGAGGCTGTACTTCGGCTCCGGGAAGCCCTGCGCACGGAAGGTGTGCGAGAAGGCGTCACCGGCGGCGGTGCTCAGCTCGAGCGGGCTGTCCTGCGTGGCGCCGGCCTCGGTGGGCTGGCCGTCCTCGCCGAGGAACGCCGGCGTCTGCGTCACGGCCGCGGTGGCCTCGGACTCGACCGTGGAGGTCTCGGTCGCGCCGGGCAGCGTGCCCGTCACGGCGACGGTGATGGTCTTGCGGACGTCGGTCGGGTCGACGACGTAGCTCGCGGCCTTCGACAGGACGTTGCCGTCCTGGTCGGTCCACGAGTACTTGTACCCCGCCTCGTCGTCGAAGCCGGTGACGACGGCGACGAGTCGGGTGCCGACCTTCGCCGTGCCCTCGATGGTGACGGTGGCGTCGGCGGCCTTGGCCGTGACGTCGGGCTTCGGCGTCTCGGTCGGCTTCGGGGCCTCGGTGGCGGCAGGCGCGGTGGTCTCCGGTGCGGCCGGCTCGCCGGCCTCGGGGGTGGGTGCCGCCGGGGTCTCCTCGGCCGGAGCCGGGGTCTCGGGCGCGGTCTCGGCGGGCGGGTCAGTCGGCGTGGGCGTCTCGTCGGAGACGACCGGGGCGGGCGTCTCGGCAGCCACGACCGGCTGCGTCGTGTCGAGCGTCTCGGCGTTGGCGGCCGTCGCGGTCATGATGCCGAGGCCGGTGGTCAGGCCCACGAGTGCGACGGTGGTGCCGACGGCGCAGGCGCGACGGACGGTGGAGGTGCTGCGGTGCACGGGTTCCCCCCAGGGGTCGGTCCGGGCTCTTCGCCCGGATCATGTGAATTTGCCGAGAATGTCGGCGTTCTCGGATCGTAGCGGGATGACGTTGCCGGGCTGTGACGATTCACCGGAATGTGACCCGGGTTGGGGGTGCGTGCGGGAAACCGCCTGACCCCCGCACGCGCGGCGCGTCCTGTGGGTGCGGAAGGGCGGACGGGAGGCGCGGTGCACGCCCGCACCGCGCCTCCCGTCCGTTGGGGCCGCGTCTCAGGCGCGACGGCGACGCAGACGGTGGACCAGCAGACCGCCGCCGGCGGCGAACAGGCCCAGCGCCCACGCGAGCGGCCCGGAGGCGTCCGCGCCCGTGTAGGCGAGGTGCCCGCCGCCTGCCGTCGGGGTCGGGTTGCCGACGGTCGCGACCGTCGGCCGCACGTCCACGTCGAACGTGGTCGAGACGTCACCGAGGGCGACCGTGATGGTGTGCGGCGAGGCGTGCGGGAACCCGACGCGGGGCTCCCACTCGCCGTACGGCAGCGTCACTTCGTCGCTGGCCACGCTGCTCGTCACGACCGGCTGCGCGCCGTCGGACTCCTTCGTGCTGTTCCCGAACGCGTCGAGGGCCGTCACCCGGACGACCATCGTCGACCCCTGGGCCACCGGGACGGCGTCGACCGGGATCGACTTCGGGCTCTCCGCGAAGACCTCGCGCAGGCCCTCGGCATCACGGAGCCATCCCTTCGGGGACCCGATCGTGCCGACGAGCAGGCTGAGTTCCTTCGTCGCGGCGGGACGGATGGACAGGTGGACGTACTGGGTGGCAGCGCGGGACCCGTTCATGGCCATGACCTGGAAGTCGTACTCGCCGGCCACCGTCGGGGCACCGCTCAGGACCCCGCTCGTGTCACCGACGGCGAGGCCGAGCGGTGCGATCGGGTGTTCGTTGCCCGGCACGGGGAACGCCGTCGGACCGGTCAGCAGGACGTAGTGCAGTTCCGTCGACGACCCCGTCGCGCTGAAGGTGCGCTCGATCTGCTCGCCCGCGGTGGTCTCGATGCGGATCGGCGACTCGGGCGTCGAGGGCTCGGTGAACGCGATGGTGTCCGGGGCGGCGGGCTCGTCGGTGTCCTCGGCGCCGACCACCACCTCGAACGACGTGGAGACGCCCCCTTCGGAGACCGTCACGGTCCGGGTGCCGGTGCCGCCGAAGGTCACGGTGTTCGAGGAGTCCCCGTCGTTCCACACCGCCGAGTCGGAGTCGTCCGTGCTCGTGAGCGTCGACCGGGGGTAGTCCGGACCCGGCGTGGTCCGGTTGCCGGACGCGTCGACCGCCAGGCCGGCGAGCGTGAGCGGGGTTCCCTCGGCGACCGGGATGTTGGGCACGATGCGGACGCGGCCCTGCCCAGCGGCCTGTTCCCAGATCGTGCCGTCGGTCTCGACCTGCCACAGCCCGTCGTGGTTCGGGGTGGCGACACTGAACGTCACGCCCACAGGGTCGCCGGGTGCGACCGTCAGCTCGACGTACTGCGTGATCTCCGTCGAGCCGCTCAGGGCGACGACCTGGAACCGGAAGGTCCCGGCCTCCTTCGGGTCGCCGCTCAGGACACCGGTGTCGACGTTGACCCAGTAGTCGGAGGACGGGGCGTCCTGGATGGCGTAGCCGACGGTGCCGTCGCCGCCGGTGGTCTCGAAGGTGCGGGTGAAGGGCGTGCCGCTGGTGGCGGTGAGCTCGATCGGGTCCTCGGCAGTGGACGGTTCCGTGAAGGCGAGGTCGCTGCCGTCCTCGGCGGCCGGGGTCGGCTCCGCCGCCGCCGGCGCCGCTGGTGCCACAGGCGTGGCCGGTGCGGTGGGTGTCGTGGGCTCTGGTGCCGGCGTTCCTGGGACGGCGGTCGGCGTCGGGTCGGTGGACGGGCCTCCCGGCTGCTCGTCCGTGTCGCCCGTCGCGACGGGCATACCGGGTGTCGCCGTGCTCGTGGTGGTCGTGGGCTCGGCCGCGACGGCGGTCGCGGTGCCGATGCCGAACGCCGACGACGCGGTGACGATGGCGACGGCTGCGCCGATGGCGGTGACCCGTCGCGTGGTGGCGGTGCAGGGCTGGTTCATGGGATCCCCCTCGGATTCGGTCGGGGCACCGGCAGGTGCCCTCATCCAGGAGATGTCCGCGTCCACGAGATCCTGACGGATGCACAGGTCTCGATCCGGTCACGGCGCTGGAGGGAGTGCGCTGGATGGCGTGCGCTGGACGGCGTACGCGCCGGCGGATCAGTCGGCGACGGCTGCTGCCGCACGCTCGAGCGCGTCGCGGAGTGCGCGGACCGCCGGGGACGACGACCCCGCGGACCGCACCACCGTGAAGATCGTGCGTCGGGGGCCCTCCGGCAGCTCGAGCAGCCGACAGGTCGTCGTCCGACCGGTCCACATCAGGTCCGGCATCAGGCTGACGGCGTTGCCCGACTCGACCAGGCGGATCTGCGTCTGCAGGTCGGCGGTCTCGTACCGGACGTCGGGCTCGAAGCCCCAGCGCCGACAGACCTGCTCGGCGAAGTGCCGCGACGCGGTGCCCCGGGGCTCCATCACCCAGGGCATGGTGCGCGCGTCCTCGAGCGACGCCACCGGGCGCAGGGCCGTGTCGAGCGGGGGCAGGGCGAGCCGGACCGCATCGGTCGTCAGGTCGGAGCGGTCGAGCCCGGGCAGGTGCGGAGCGGCATGGGCCGGGTACTGCTCGGCGATCACCATGTCGAAGTCGCGAGCCCACGTCTCGTTCAGTGCGGTCTCCGGTTCCCGCTGCACCATCTCGACCCGGACGTCGGGGTGTTCCGTGGCCATCTCGTGCAGGGCGCTCGGCATCAGGGCGAGGGCCGCGGACTGGAACACGGCGACCCGGACGCGGCCCTGCACGGACGACAGGGTCTCCTCGACCTGCGACTGCGCGTGCTCGAGGACGTCGAGCACCTGGCCCGCCGCGGCGACCAACACCTCGGCCTGCGGGGTGAGCTGCAGCCGTCGCCCGGCCTTGCGGAGGAGCTGCACGCCGGCCTCCCGCTCCAGGGCGCTCAGCTGCTGCGAGACCGCCGACGGGGTGAAGTTCACGGCCTCGGCGACGGCCGCGATCGTGCCGCGGATGGACAGCTCACGGAGGAGCACGAGACGGCGGACGTCGAGCATGGTCCGACGCTAGCCGGGCCGAGCCCGGAACGGTAGCGCAACTGAACGGTATCCATCAGGAACGCTCACTTCCGCTACCGCATCCCGGACCTCCACACTGAACCCATGACGACGTTGCACGAGGACTCCGCCATCGACCACGACGCCCTGGCGGACCAGTCCGTCGCGCTCGTCCGACAGTGGCTCGCCGAGGCCGAGACCTACCCGGTCGACGGCTCCGCGAAGCAGCTCGCCGGGGTGCTCGCCGACCCCGCGGGACTCGACTTCGCCGTCGGGTTCGTCGACGGGGTCGTGCGACCGGAAGACCTCGCCGTCGCCGCCCGCAAGCTCCGACAGATCGCCCCGGACGCCCCCGGGTTCCTGCCCGCCGCGCTCCGCGGACTCGTCCGACTCGGCGGCGGCATGGCCCCGGTGCTGCCGAACGTCGTCGTCCCCATCGCCCGACGCGTCCTCCGCAACATGGTCGGCCACCTCATCGTCGACGCCACCGACTCCAAGCTCGGCCCGGCCATCGCCGGCATCAAGCGCGACGGCGTCCGCCTCAACGTCAACCTGCTCGGCGAGGCCGTGCTGGGCGAGCGCGAAGCCGCCCGCCGACTCGAGGGCACGCACGAGCTGCTGGCCCGCGACGACGTCGACTACGTCTCGATCAAGGTGTCCTCGACCGTGCACCCGCACTCGCCGTGGGCGTTCGACCACGCGGTCGACGACATCGTCGAACAGCTCCGACCGCTCTTCCAGCGCGCCGCAGCCGCCAGCCCGGCCAAGTTCATCAACCTCGACATGGAGGAGTACAAGGACCTCGACCTCACCATCGCGGTCTTCACGAAGCTCCTCGACGAGCCCGAGTTCCTCGGCCTCGAAGCCGGCATCGTGCTGCAGGCGTACCTGCCCGACGCGCTCGCCGCGATGCAGGAGCTGCAGGAGTGGTCCGCCGCCCGCCGTGCCCGTGGTGGTGCCGGCATCAAGGTCCGGCTGGTCAAGGGCGCGAACCTGCCGATGGAGCAGGTCGAGGCCTCGGTGCACGGCTGGCCGCTCGCCACCTGGCACACCAAGCAGGACTCCGACACCAACTACAAGCGCGTGCTCGACTGGGCGCTCACCCCCTCGCGCGTCGAGAACGTCCGCGTCGGTGTCGCCGGGCACAACCTGTTCGACGTCGCGCACGCCTGGCTGCTCGCCGGTGAGCGCGGGGTGCGGGACGGCATCGAGTTCGAGATGCTGCTCGGCATGGCGCAGGGGCAGGCGTCGGCCGTGAAGAACACGGTCGGCTCGCTCCTGCTCTACACGCCGGTCGTCCACCCGGGCGAGTTCGACGTCGCGATCGCCTACCTGATCCGTCGTCTGGAAGAGGGCGCGTCGCAGGACAACTTCATGTCCGCGGTCTTCTCGCTGGTCTCCTCGCCGCCGCTGTTCGCCCGCGAGGAAGCCCGCTTCCGCGCCTCGCTCGAGCCGCTCGCGCAGCCCGGCGGACTCGACGCACCGCCGTCGCACCGCGTCGCCGACCGGTACGCCGCCGTCGGCCGCCCCGGCCCCGGTCACTTCGAGAACACCCCGGACAGCGACCCCTCGGTCGGCGCCGTCCGCGCCTGGGGCGACGCCATCACCGCGCGGGTCGCCTCGTCGACGCTCGGTGTCCGCGCCGTCCAGGAGGCCCGGGTCGACTCCGCCACGGCGCTCGACACCGCGCTCGGCCGCGCCAAGGCCGCCGGTGCGGTCTGGGGCACCTGGTCCGGTGGCGCACGTGGCGCCGTGCTCCACGCCGTCGGCGACGCACTCGAGGCGAACCGCGCCGCGCTCATCGAGGTCATGGCGTCGGAGACCGGCAAGACCATCGACCAGGCCGACCCCGAGGTGTCCGAGGCGATCGACTTCGCGCACTTCTACGGCACCCTGGCGTCCTCGCTCGACGACGTCGACGGTGCGACCTTCACGCCCGCGGCGCTGACCCTGGTCGCGCCGCCGTGGAACTTCCCCGTGGCGATCCCCGCCGGATCGACCCTCGCTGCGCTGGCGGCCGGGTCGGCCGTCGTGCTGAAGCCCGCGCCGCCCGCCGAGCGCTCCGGGGCCGTGCTCGCCTCGATCATCGAGACCGCGCTCGACGCGCACGGGGCCCCGGCCGACGTGCTCGCCTTCCTGCAGGTGTCGGAGAACGAC
Organism: Curtobacterium sp. ME12; assembly: GCF_903970855.1. Lineage (NCBI taxonomy): Bacteria > Bacillati > Actinomycetota > Actinomycetes > Micrococcales > Microbacteriaceae > Curtobacterium > Curtobacterium sp. ME12. The sequence goes on along the minus strand of NZ_CAJCKD010000012.1, from coordinate 70,170 downwards.
CTCGGGCAGCAGCTCATCGCGTCCCCGATGGTCGACCAGGTCATCCTCACCGGTGCGTACGAGACGGCTGAGCTGTTCCGCTCGTTCCGTCCCGACCTGCCGCTGCTCGCCGAGACCTCGGGCAAGAACGCCGTGATCGTCACGCCGTCGTCCGACCTCGACCTCGCCGTGAAGGACGTCGTCGCCTCGGCCTTCGGCCACGCCGGCCAGAAGTGCTCGGCAGCGTCCCTCGTCGTCATGGTCGGCTCGGTCGCCAAGTCGAAGCGCTTCCGGAACCAGCTGCTCGACGCGGTGGCCTCGCTCACGGTGGGCTACCCGACCGACGCCGCGACCCAGATGGGCCCGGTCATCGAGCCGGCCTCGGGCAAGCTGCTCGACGGCCTGACGAAGCTCGGCGCGGGGGAGTCCTGGGCCGTCGAGCCGAAGCAGCTCGACGAGACCGGCAGGCTCTGGAGCCCGGGTGTCCGACAGGGCGTCCGCCGTGGCTCCGAGTTCCACCGCACCGAGTACTTCGGCCCGATCCTCGGCATGATGACCGCGGACTCGCTCGACGAGGCGATCGACATCGTGAACGAGGTCGACTACGGCCTGACCTCGGGCCTGCACTCGCTCGACCCGGCCGAGATCGGCACGTGGCTGTCGCGGATCCAGGCGGGCAACCTCTACGTCAACCGCGGCATCACGGGCGCCATCGTCCGCCGTCAGCCGTTCGGCGGCTGGAAGAAGTCTGCGGTGGGCGCCGGCACGAAGGCCGGTGGGCTGAACTACCTGCTCGGGCTCGGGTCGTGGACGCCTGCACCGGCGATCGCTGCGTCCGGTGTCGCCGTGTCGGGTCCGGTCTCGGCGTTCGCCCGGGCTGCCGAGGTCGCCTCGCCGATGCTCGACCGTGCGCTCGCGTCCGACGAGCAGGCCTGGTCGACGCTCTTCGGCACCGCGACCGACGTCTCGGCGCTCTCCGCCGAGCGGAACATCGCCCGGTACCTGCCGTTCCCGTCGGTGCAGGTGCGGCTGGCCGCGGTTGCTGGCTCGGACACGGACCTCGACGCCTCGGTGGTCGAGCTCGTCCGCGTCGTCGCCGCTGCGCTCCGTGCCGGCACGACGATCGAGGTCTCCACGGCCGCGACGCTGCCGTCGACCGTCGCCGCGGCGATCCGTTCGCTGCCGATCGTCCGCTCGCTGTCGCAGACGGTGTCCGACGCGGCCTTCGCGAGCTCGGTCGCCTCGGGGTCGTCGACTCGGGTGCGGCTCATCGGTGGCGACACCTCGGCGCTGTCCTCGGCCGTCGGTGGTCGTCCGGACGTCGCGGTGTACGGCGGCCCGGTGACCGAGGCCGGGCGGCTCGAGATCCTGCCGTTCGTCCGCGAGCAGGCGGTGTCGATCACGGCGCACCGCTTCGGCACGCCGAACCACCTGACCGACGACCTGATCTGACCGGACCGCGGCGCTGGCGTTCGGGTCCAGCGCCGCTTGCACAACCGAAGTGCCCCCGAACCGCGCGATCGCGTGGTTCGGGGGCACTTCGGCTCTGCGGCGTGTGGAACGTCGTGTACGTGGCTGTCCGGTCGCCGCACGGCCTCGGGTGCTTCGGAGGGACCGAGCGTTGCCTCGGGAGCGCGTCGCAACCACGGCGCGCAACCCTGAGGAGCTCCACCATGACCGAACCGTTCGCACGCCCGACCGCCCTGGCCCACGTCCGTGTCACCGTGACCGACATCCACCGCAGCAAGGCGTTCTACCAGCAGCTGCTCGGCACCGACCCGGCGATCGACTTCAGCGACCAGGTCGACGAGCCCGGCGTGCGCGAGGACCGCGAGCGCTTCTACGGCGGATCCGTGTTCCAGCTCGGCGACCAGGTCTTCGGCCTGCGCCCGGTCGCTCCGGCGGGGCAGACGTTCAACCCGGACACCGTCGGCCTCGACCACGTGAGCTTCGTCGTGGGTTCGGTCGACGAGCTGCACCAGGCGGCCGCACGTCTCGACGCCGCGGGTGTCGAGCACGGCGAGGTGACCGACCTCGGGGACGCCGGCATGGTGATCCTGTCCGTGCAGGACCCCGACGACATCAACCTCGAGCTCGCTGCTCTGAAGGAGTGAGGTCCTCAGTCGGCGGCGGCGGGCTGTGACGCGACCATCGAGCCGGTCACGAGCTCGCGGAGTTCTGCGGGCAGCGGGACCGGACGGCGGGCGCCCTCGCGGTCGATGATGACGTGCACGAACTCACCCGTGGCGAGCAGGGCACCGTCGGACTGCCGGAACAGGCCGAACTCCCACGACAGGCTCGTGGTGCCGAGGTGCTTCGAGCGCATCCCGACCTCGATGACGTCCGGCCAGACGGCGGACTCGACGAACCGGCAGCTCGACGACACCAGGACGGCGATCCACTCCGACGAGAACGGGTCGAGCCCGGCGACCTCGCGGAACCAGTACGTCGACGCGTTGTCCATCGCCGAGTAGTAGATCGTGTTGTTGACGTGCCCGAACATGTCGTTGTCGTTCCACCTGGTGGGGTAGGTCCGACGGAACGGGTACTCGGCGATGGTCATCGGTCTCCGATCGGGGGTGCGGGTGTGGCGTGCACCGCGTCGGGCCGCAGGACGTACTCGAACGCCGCACGGGCCCGGTCGGGATCAGGGGTCTCACCGGAGATGAACTCGGCGTAGGTGAACGACTCGGAGATCCGGACGAGCAGCCGTGCGAGCTCCTCGGCCGACAACGGTGCCGGGTCGAACGTACCGGATGACTCCTGCTGCTCGATGAGTGCGGTGACCCGGGCGACGAACCGGCTCTGCACGTCGCTGTCCGAGGTGGTGAGCAGACGCATCGCCCGAGCGGGTTCGCGGGTCAGGAACGCCCGGAAGTACGGGGCGTCGATCAGGTCGGCGGTGAACCGGTCGAGCACGACGACGAGCCGGGCCGCTCCGGTCGCCCCGATCTCGTCGGCGGCGTGGGTGGCCCCGTCGAGGGTCGGGACTGCGAGGGACCACAGGATCTCGGACAGCAACCGGTCACGGTTGCCGACCCAGCGGAACAGCGACGTGCGGTCGACGCCGAGTGCTGCAGCCAACGCCCCCATGTCGATCCGTGAGCCGGCGATGAAGGTGTGACGGGCCTCCCGGAAGGCGCGCAGCGCTGAATCCGATGTGTACACGCGATCCTCTCTTGCAACGTTTTCGAGAATGATGCATCGTGGTTGCCATGTCAACGACCATGCCCGCGACGCCCCTGCTCGAATCGGACTTCTACGGCTTCCAGCAGCAGCTCACGGAGCAGGAGCGCACGTCGCTCGGGCAGCTCCGGCAGTACCTCGAGCGCGAGGTCGCGCCCATCGCCGACGAGTACTGGGCGCGCGCCGAGTTCCCGATGCAGGTGATCGCGCCGCTGGCCGAGCTCGGCATGTACGGGCCGGGCGTCCCGCTCGTGCGGCAGTTCGAGAACTCGGCCGTGTACCGCGGCTGGGCGGCCCTCGAACTCGGACGTGTGGACGCGAGCGTCGCCACCTTCATCGGCGTGCAGTCCGGCCTGGCGATGAACTCGATCGCGGTCGCCGGCAGCGACGAACAGCAGCGCGAGTGGCTCCCGCGGATGGCCACGGGTGAGATCGTCGGGGCGTTCGGGCTCACCGAGCCGTACTCCGGCAGTGACTCGGCGAAGGGCCTGCGCACCACCGCCCGACGCGAGGGCGACGAGTGGGTGCTCGACGGCGAGAAGCGCTGGATCGGCAACGCCACCTTCGCCGACGTCGTCGTGATCTGGGCGAAGGACGTCGCCGACGGTCAGGTCAAGGGCTTCCTCGTCACCACCGACACCGCGGGCTTCACCGCGACCAAGATCGAGGACAAGATCGCCCTGCGCGGCGTGCAGAACGCCGACATCGTCATGCAGGACGTCCGGGTGCCCGAGTCGCGTCGGCTGCAGAACGCGACGTCGTTCCGCTCGACCGCCGAGGTGCTCCGACTGACCCGCACCGAGGTCGCCTGGCAGGCCGTCGGCATCGCCGTCGGCGCGTACGAGGCCGCGCTGGCCTACGCCCGCGAGCGGATCCAGTTCGGCAAGCCGATCGCTGCGCACCAGCTCGTGCAGGACCTGCTCGTCAAGTCGCTGTCGAACATCACGGCCTCGATCGCACTGTGCACGCAGGCCTCGGCCATGCAGGACGCCGGCGTCGGCGGCGACGAGCACTCCGCGATGGCCAAGGCGTTCGCCACCGCGAAGATGCGGGAGACCGTCGCCTGGTGCCGCGAGGTGCAGGGCGGCAACGGCATCGTGCTCGACAAGGGCGTGGCCCGGTTCTTCGCCGACGCCGAGGCGATCTACTCGTACGAGGGCACGCGCGAGGTCAACACCCTGATCGTCGGTCGGGCGATCACCGGGCAGGCCGCGTTCGTCTAGCGGCCCGCCCGGCCCGCCCCGGATCGCCGGACGGGTGCGCTACCCGAGCAGCGCCGGCCGCTCCCACTCCTGGTCGAGCACGTGCTGCCCGAGGAACGCGAACACCGTCTCGTACCAGACCACGGCGTGCTGCGGAGCGAGCACCCAGTGGTTCTCGTCCGGGAAGTACAGGAACCGGTGCGGCATCGAGCCGTCGGGCGCCGCGTGGTGCTCCGCGAGCTCGGACCAGAGCCGCAGCCCCTCGCCGATCGGCACCCGGTAGTCCTTGTCGCCGTGGATGACGAGCATCGGTGACGTGATCTCGGCCACGAACCGGTGCGGGTCGTTCGCCGCGATCCCCTCGGCGTCGAAGATCGACGACCAGTACTGCGACGAGTCCGTCGTGCCGTTGAACTGCTCGAGCGCCCACAGGCTCGCGTGGGTGACGATCGCGCGGAAGCGGTCGGTGTGCCCGGCGACCCAGTTCGCCATGTACCCGCCGAACGACCCGCCCATCGCAGCGGTGCGGGTCGCGTCGATGTCCGCCCGCGCCTCGACCACGTCGGTGATCGCCATCAGGTCGGTGTACGGCGCCTGCCCCCAGGCGTTCCAGCCGCGGTTCACGAAGTCGAGTCCGTAGCCGGTGGACAGCGCGGGATCCGGCAGCAGGACGGCGTAGCCCCGGGCTGCGAGCAGCATCGGGTTCCAGCGCCACGACCACTGGTTCCACGAGTTGAGCGGTCCGCCGTGGATCCACAGGACGAGCGGGTGCGGTCCCTCGCCCTCGGGCACGACCAGCCAGCCGCGCACGCGGACGCCGTCGGCTGCGGTCGTCTCGACCTCTTCCAGGTGGGCGGGCACGTCCGGCAGGGGCGCCGGCGTCGCCAACGGGGTCACAGTGCCGTCCGCCGCGATCCGCGCCGGGTGCAGCGGGGCCGCCCAGGAGGCCCGGAGCGCCACCACCACGCCCGTCGCCGCCGCCACGCGCAGGCTCGAGTACGCCCAGTCGTCGTGCGTCAGCTGCTCGACGGCTCCGCCGTCGAGGGGGATGCGGAAGACCGGCGCGCGGCCGTCCTGGTCGGCGACCGCCAGGAGCGCGCGGTCGCCGTGCTCGAACACGAGCTCGCTCGGCCAGCGGTCCCAGTCGGTCGCGACGCGGCGGGCGTCGGAGCCGTCGATCTCGGCGACCCAGACCTCCTGCTGGTTCGCGCCGGCCGGGGTGGAGCGGACGGTGCGGACCCAGGCGATCGTCCGGCCGTCGTGGCTGAGTGTCGGCATCTCGTGGTCGACGTCGACGTCGTCGAACAGCACCGTGCGGTGGCCGCTGGACAGGTCGATGGTGACGAGCGTCGAGCGGTCCCCGCGGGCCTCCCGGACGCCCACGGATGCCAGCAAGGCCGAGCCGTCGGGCGTGAGCGCGCCGCTGACGTGGTCGAGCGAGCGGCCGGGGGCCGGTGTGCGGTCGACGGGCCGGACGTGTCCGGCGCTGGCGACGGCTGCGACGCTGTCGGTGTCCTCACCGGCCGCGTCGGTGTCGCCGCCGGCCGTGTCGAGCGTCAGGACGTGCGTCTGTGCCGGGCCGAGGTCGTGGTCCCAGTACCGGACCGGGTAGGTCTCGTGCAGGATCGCGCGGACCTGCTTGTCCTTCCGGGTCTTCCGGAGCTCCGCGTCGGCTTCGAGCACGGTCGCGGGGTCGGACCCGGCGCCCGGCAGCAGGTCGGCGGTCAGTGCGACGACGTCCGACGACGCCGCGGTGGCCAGGACCCCACCGACGCCCCCGGCCAGGCGGGTGAGCGGGCGGGCCTCGCCACCGGTCGCGGGCAGGACCCAGAGCTGGGCGGCCTCGAGGTCGGTGGCGTCGGCGTCGGGCCGGGCGGAGACGAAGAGCAGGTCGCCGGTGCGGGTGAAGGCGATGCCGCCCTCGCCCTTGGCGGAGCGCGTGAGGCGGACCGGGCGCGCGGCGGGTGTGCCGGCGTCGTCCGCGTCCTCGGCCGGGTCTGCTGGCACCTGCCAGATCGACCGGCGGTACCCGGTGCCGTCCGCGTCGAGTGCACTGACCGTCAGGGCGACGCGGGTGCCGTCGGGACTGATGTCGATGCCGTCGACGCGGGGGAGCGCGACGTACTGGTCGAGGTCGGAGAACGGGGCGCTCATGCGTGCACGCTCGCCAGGTCCTCGGCCCAGAAGGCGGCGACCTGCTCGGCGACCGCGGTGCCCTGGGCGTGTCCGGCCTCGGCCGACGGAGCCTGGGTGGCGAGCGAGAGCGAGTTCGTGCCGAAGGCCTGCTGGGAGGCGCTGTCCGCCACCACGACCTCGACCGAGGAACCACCGGCGCGCAGGGCCTCGACGGCGACGTCGAGCCACGGCCCGCACGGTGACGGCCCTTCGGGGCCGCAGGCGATGACGAGCACGCGCTCGTACCCGGCAGCGGCGTCGGCGTTGGTGCCGGAGCGGACACCACCGTCGACGTGGGGGCGGCCGTCGATGGTGACCGGGGTCCAGACGAAGGGCACCGAGCAGCTGGCCGCGACCGCGCGGGGGAGCGGCACGCCGTCGGCCGCCGTCAGCAGGCGGAAGGTGCCGTCGGTGGCGTCGACCGCGGTGACGGCGAGCGGCTTCTCCGGCCACTCGGTGGACGGCAGCGTCTCGCCGAAGGTCACCGTGCGCTCGTCGTCGCTCTGTCCGCCGACGACCTGCTGGGCGGCCTGACCGAGTCGAGCCCGGGCGTCCTGCTCGCCGGTCGCGCCCTGCAGTGCTGCGCCGATGTGCTGCTGCACGGCCTCGACGTCGATGGGGGCCGGCTCTTGGTAGGTGGTCGGCGCCGGGGTGTGCTGCTGGTCGTAGGCCTGCTGGACGGCACCGTTCCGGACGAACGCGCCGACGACGCTGCCGGCGCTGGTGCCGACGACGAGGTCGGCGGCGTCGAGGTCGACGCCGGCTTCCTGCAGGGCGACGAGGACACCGACTTCCCACGCGATGCCGGCGACACCTCCGCCACCGAGGACGAGGGCTCTGGATCCGGGAACGGGCGTGCTGACGTCGGTCATGTGTCCTGCTTACCAGCTGCGTGCGACGGGCTGGTCGAGCCCGGTGCGTCCTGTGGAGGATCCGCCTGTGGACAACTCCGTCCGCGTCGGTGGCGTGACCTAGCGTCGTGGTCATGGGGAACCAGCGTTCAGGACGGGTCGGCACGGTCGTGTGGCCGATCGTGGTGGCTGCTGCACCCACCGCGGCGTTCCAGCTGCCGAACCTGTTCGTCGCGCCGGCGGTCCGACTGTCGCTCGTCGCGTTCGGGCTCGTCGTGCTCGTCGGAGCGGTGACGGTGCAGGTGGTCCGGACCCGACGCAGCGACGCTGCACGGTCGGTGGCCGAGGACAACGCCACCGCGGCGGAGCTCGAGCAGTCGACGGCGGTCCGGTACGCGTTCGGCCAGATCGCCACCCGGCTCGTCCGGTTCACCGAGCTGCCCAGGTCCGAGCGCCACGGCGAACTCGCGGTCGTCGCCGACCGCGTCGCCGTGGCCCTGGCGTTCTACCTGCTGCCGAAGGTGCCCGACGTCCGCGCCAACGTCTACCAGCTGTCCACCGATCTGCGGGCGCTCGAGCCGATCGGTCACGGTGGGGCCGGCGACACCGCCGGGGTCTTCCGAGCGGGCACGCCCTACGGTGACCGCAACCTCGAGTGGGTGCTGGTCGGGGGATCGCCCCGCATCGTCGGTGACCGCTCGGCCGATGTGGACGTCGACCAGGACCTGCCGGGCTTCGAGCCGCGGTACACCTCGTACGTCTCGGTGGTGATCCGGTCCGACCAGTACTCGTTCGGCATGCTCACCGTGGACTCCCCGGTCCCCGACGCGTTCACCGAACTCGACGCCAAGAACATCGCGATGATGGCGTCGTTCATGGCCGTCGCGTTCTCGCTGACCTACTCGTTCCCCGAGCGCGACCGCAATCCAAGGAAAGGCCCGTGATGCTCACACGCTCTGTCGGACGCTCGACGTACGATGCCCCCATGACGACCGTGAATCCTGCTCCGCCGTCGTTCGGGCGTGCCCGGATCTCCTCGCCGAACTGGAACGACACCACCACCGACGCCGACTACGAAGACCTCGACGTCATCGCCGCCAACATCGAACGCGAGCGCGCTGCAGCCCGGCTCCGGGTCACCGCAGCCATCGCCGCGCGTCTGGGGCGCTGACCCCTCCCGCATCGTCCACGACGAACGGCTCCCACGCGTGCGTGGGAGCCGTTCGTCGTCTGCGGAGCCCGAGCCGGATCCGGTGTCGCAGCTACGGCGCCTCGGACACGTCGATGAGCACCTTGCCGACGGTGTCCTGCTCGACCGCATCGTGCGCCTGGGCGGTCTGCTCGAGCGCGAACCGGGTGAGCGGGAGCCCGGCGTCCTCGCCGACCGGCAGCACGCCGTCGTGCAGCGCCTCGGTGACGTCCGCGGCCGCCGCGGACAGCGCCTCGTCGCCGATCGTGTAGAGCAGCAGGAACTGGTAGCGGGCGTTCACGCTCATGTTCGGGCGGATCGGCAGGCTCGCCTCGTCACCGCCGTTGTTCGCGTAGATCGACACGACGCCGTGGTTCGCCAGCACGTCGGCGACCAGCGCGGCGTTCTGCGGGATCGACACCTCGACGACGATGTCGACACCGTCCGGCGCGATCGCCCGGATGCGCTCGGCGGCGTCCTCCTCGCGGTAGTTCACGACGTGGTGGGCACCCGCCGCGGTCGCCAGTGCTGCCTTCGCGTCCGAGCTGATCGTGGTGATGACGGTCGCTCCGGCCCAGCGGGCGAGCTGGATCGCGGCGTGCCCCACGGCACCGGCTCCGCCGGCGACGAGCACGGTGAAGCCGTCGAGGGCTCCGGGGCCCAGGCGTGCGGGGCCGTCCTCGTGGGTGGTGAGGGCCCGGTGCGCCGTCATCGCGGGGACGCCGAGCGAGGCGCCGACGTCGAACGAGACACCGTCGGGCAGCGGGACCACGCGCGACTCGGGCACGACCGTGTACTCCTGCGCGGTGCCGGTCGGCCGGGACGCCGCCGCCATGAACAGCCAGACGCGGTCGCCGACGGCCAGTCTGTCGACTCCGGGGCCGACGGCGTCCACGACGCCCGCGCCGTCCTGGTTCGGCGTGATCTCGGGGAACGGCAGCCCGTCGCCGTACGTGCCGCCGGCGCGTGCCTTCCAGTCGGTCGGGTTGACGCCGGAGACGACGACGCGGACGCGGACCTCACCAGCGCCGGGTTCCGGGATGTCCCGCTCGACGAGTTCGAGGACGCTGCTGGCACCGGGCTTCGTGTAGACGATCGATCGCATGTCCCCAGGCAACCACTCGTCGCCGTCGGGGATTCCGGATGGGGGACGCCGGGCCACATCGTGAGCAGAAGGTGTCGCGCGCGATCCTCGGACACGACCGTTTCTGCTCACCAGGCGCCGGGGCGCACCGCGCCGCGCGTCAGCGCGCGTCGTACCCCTCGCGCGCCTCGGCGACGTCGGGCATGTGCGAGGTGGCCCAGTCCTCCAGCGGCACGAGCACGGTGCGCAGCGACCGCCCGAGCTCGGTCAGCTCGTACTCCACGTGCGGGGGGATCTCGGGGAACACCGACCGCGTCACCATGCCGTCGCGTTCGAGCGCCCGCAGCGTCTGGGTGAGCATCTTCTGCGAGACCCCCTGCACCCGGGCCGCCACCGCCGAGTACCGTGCGGGACCGTCGGCGAGGGCGCCGATCGTCAGCACGCTCCACCGGTCGCCGATGCGGTCGAGCAGCTGCCGACTGGGGCAGTCCGCCGCGTAGGGGCTGTACTCGAGTGCTGACATGGTCTCCTCCGTCACGCACCGCCAGGTGCCTACTTACTCGAAGAGAGTAACTCTTGTACGGTGACTGTCAACGTCACTGACGCCCAGCACGTCCACGAAGGGAACACCATGACCAACATCGTCGTCTTCGGAGGCACCGGCTACGCCGGCTCCGCCATCACCCACGAGGCACTCTCCCGCGGCATCGCCGTCACTGCGGTCGCCCGCGACACGAGCAAGCTCGAGCCGGCCGAGGGCCTCACCCTGGCGCAGGGTGACGCGTTCGACGCCGACTTCGTGTCCGAGGTCACCAAGGGCGCCGACGTCGTCATCGTCTCGCTCCACGCCGTGCAGGCCGACGGCAGCGAGCTGAAGGACAAGTTCCAGCACTTCGTCGACGCCGCCGCTGCAGCGGGTGCGCGGCTCGGCATCGTCGGCGGTGCCGGCTCGATGCGCGTGTCCGAGGACGGCCCCCGCCTCTTCGACACCGACGGCTTCCCGGACGCTTTCAAGGGCGAGGCGAAGAGCCACGCGCAGATCCTCGACGCCCTCCGCACGTCGGACACCCAGGTCGACTGGTTCTACGTGAGCCCCGCCGCGGCCTTCGGCAGCTACAACCCGGGCGAGCGTCGTGGCACCTACCGTGTCTCGGACGAGGTCCTGCTCGCCGACGCCGAGGGCAACTCGGACATCTCCGGCGCCGACTACGCCATCGCGTTCGTCGACGAGATCGTCACCCCGGCGCACCACCAGACGCGCTTCGGCGTCGCCTACTGAGGCACTGCGCCTCGCAAGACACCGGTGTTCACGCAACACACCGCGGGATCCCGCGGCGTCGAGCGTGAACACCGGTGTTTTGCGCACTGCCCGGCGCGAGCAACGGGCGGACGGGAGGCACGGGGCGGCGTCGCCACGGGCCTCCAGGCCGGCGGGTGCGAGCGACCAGACCCCCGCGTCAGTGCGCGACGATCGCCGGCACCGGCAGGTGGTGGCGCATGCGCACCGCCAGGTGCAGGCCGCCCCGACGGGCGAGCACGAGCGCGATGACGGCGGCGGCAGCGGCCGGCACACCACCGGCGACCATCATCCCCACGTGGGCTCCGAAGTGGTCGACGATCTGACCCATCAGCGGCCCACCGATCGCCTGCCCACCGAGCAGCACCAGGACGTAGAGCGACATCACCCGGCCACGGATCGCCACGTTCGACGACAGCTGCACGAGCGAGTTCGACGCGGTCTGGAACAGCAGTTGCGACATCCCGACGGCAACCAGCGCGACGGTGAACGGTGCGATCGCCGGGATCGACCCCGAGACGACGAGCAGGACGCCCGTCCAGAACACCCCGCCGACGATGGTGCGGAGCCGGACGACGGCCCGGCGGGTGGACAGCAGCGCGCCGACCAGGGCGCCGATCGCCACCGCGGAGTTGAAGACCCCGTAGCCGCCGGCACCGACGTCGTACACCTGTGACGCGAAGGCGGAGAGCAGCACGGGCATCGTCAACGCGAACACCGAGAAGAACGCGACGAGGATCACCGGCACGATGATCGTCGGCTTGTGCACGGCGTAGCGGAGGCCCTCCACGAGCTGGCCCTTGCCTCGCGGCGCCGGTGGTGTGCGGTGCAGTTCGGAGACCTTCAGGAACCCGAGCGTCACGACGACGGCGACGCAGGCGATCGCGTTCACGCCGAACGACCACCCCGCGCCGACCGCGACGAGTAGTGCCCCGGACAGCGCCGGACCGATCATGCCGCCGAGCTGGAACACCGACGAGTTCACGCTGATGGCGTTCCGCAGGTGCTTGTGGCCGACGATCTCGGTGACGAACACCTGCCGTGCCGGGTTGTCGATGACGGTGACCATGCCCACGAGGAACGCGATCACCCAGATGTGCCACGCCTCGACGACGCCGGCGAGCGTCAGGACGGCGAGCAGCGCGGACAGCACGGCGAAGGCGCCCTGCGTGATCATCATGAGCGCACGCTTCGAGAACCGGTCGACCAGGACGCCGCCGAGCAGCCCGAACAGCAGCATCGGTGCGAACTGGCAGGCGACCGTGATGCCGACCTGCGCGACCGACCCGGTCAGCTGCAGCACGAGCCAGTCCTGGGCGATCCGCTGCATCCAGCCGGCGGTCATCGCCACCAGGTTCGTCGCCGTGAACAGCCGGAAGTTCGGCACGGACAGGGCGATGAGCGTGTGGCGCCACGGGGGTCGCGTGGCCTGGATCGGGAGCGGTTCGGTGGGCGGGGGGAGGGTCGTCGGTGACGCGCTCACGGTGCGGGGTTCTCCGGACGTCGGTGTGGATCTGGTACCCCAACGAAACTACGTGGCCCCGGCCCATTCGATACCCCTATGGTGGCTATCACTCCATTGCGATGTCGAATGAGGTCGCACCGACGGAAGGCGCGACGTGCTCGATCCGGTCCTGTTGCAGACGTTCCTGGCCGTGGCGGAGACCGGCAGCTTCACGCAGGCCGGCACCCGGCTCGGCATCAGCCAGCCGACGGTGTCGCAGCACGTCCGGCGCCTGGAGACCGCCGTGGCGCGCACCCTCGTCGCCCGGGACACCCGCGGGGTCGCCCTGACCGACAACGGGGACGCGATGGCCGGGTTCGCGCGGACGATCCTCGCGGCGCACGCCACGGCCGACGCCTACTTCTCCGGCGCGGCCACCCGCGGGCGGCTGCGGTTCGGGGCGGCGGACGACCTCGCCATCACCCAGCTGCCGCGGATCCTGCGGGACTTCCGACGCCTGCACCCGCAGGTGAACCTCGAGCTCACGGTGAACCAGTCGTCGCCGCTGCTCCGCCGGGTGCACGCCGGCCAACTCGACCTGGTGTTCATCAAGCAGACGGCGGGGGAATCTGCCGAGGGCACCCGGGTCGCCACCGACCAGATGGTGTGGATGGCGCAGGACGGCATCGCCCTGGAACCCGGCGAACCCGTCCCGCTCATCGCGTACCAGGCGCCGAGCATCAGCCGGCAGATGGCGATCGACGCCCTCGAGGCCGCCGGCCGCACCTGGCGGATCACCTGCAACACCCGCGACGTCAACGGGGTGCTCGCCGCGGTTCGCGCGGGCATCGGCGTCGCGGTGTTCCCGCACTCGCTGATCCCGGCAGACCTGGTGAAGGTGTCGCAGCGGCTCGGGCTGCCGGACCTGCCGGCGGTGGACTACGTCCTCATCGCGAACCCGACGGTGCAGCGGGAGCCGATCGACGCCCTGACGAACGCGATCCTGTCCCGCGGGGTCGTCCGCGCCGTCTGAGCGCTCGCCGCGCTACGGGGCGAGCGTCGGGGTCGTTCCGGTGCCGGTGACGTCCGGTAGCGTCACGCCCGCGAGCGGCAACAGCGCCGCCGCGACCGCCCACAGCAGCACGACCGTGCCGACGCCACCGAGCACGGTACCGAGCAGCGCGACCGGCCGCTGCCACGTGGCCGTCCGGTCGCGCAGCGTCACGATCGAGAGCACCAGCGCGAGCAGCCCGAGCACCACGCCGACACCGTGCACGGTCGCGGGAGCGGAGAACCACCAGGCCGCCAGACCGAGCGTCGCGATCCCGGTGACGGCACCGAGCACCGCTCCGGCGGTCGCGCCGAGCGGACGGCGCGGCTCCGGCACGGCGGCTGCGGGCACGGGCTGGTCGAGCAGTTCGGTCGGGAGGCCCGCCTCGCCCCCGCCGACACCCTGCGGCACCGGGGTGGGTGCGACCACGGCCGTGGTCGCGTCGGCGTTCCGGGTCGCGACGGTGGGCGCTCCGGGGGTGGCGGCCGGCGCAGCGTGCAGCACGGCGTCGAACGACCGTGTCGGTGCGGGTGCGGGTGCGGGTGCGGGTGCGGGTGCGGGTGCGGCGGACCGCGCGGCCTGCTGGTGGGCGAAGCGTCGGGGTGTCCGGTAGCCGATCGGGCCGACGGGTTCGGGTTCGGTGCCCTCGACGACCACGTGTTCGAGGCCGGGCACCGAGAACCGGGGTTGTCCGGCGACGGGCACCGCGGGTGCGGCGGTCGGCGGCGCCGGGGTGGCCTCCGGCGACGGGGTGGTGAGCGGTGCGACGAGCGGCGTCGCGTCCGCCGAGGCTGGTGCGGCGGCGACCGGGGAGACCGGCACCACGAGCCCGGACGCAGGGACGACCGACGACGGCGGCACCGCGGGGGTCTCGAACGGCACGGTGTGCACGTTCGGTGACGTCGGGGCCGGGGGCAGCAGTTCCTGCTGCGGCGGGAAGTCCGGCACGGGGGCGTCGGCCTCGACCAGTGCGGCGATCGACGCGGGTTCGGACGTCGCTGCGTGCGCGTCGGGCGCATGTGCTGCGGGTGCCGCCGCGGCGGGTGCCTGCGCTGCGGTGGCCTGCGCTGCGGTTGTCTGCTCAGCGGTTGCCTGCGCTGCGGTTGTCTGCTCGACCGCGGTGTTCCCGGCCGGGGTGACCGTGGTCGGTGGGACCGGCGCCGCGTGGGCGGCGCGTGACGAGCCGGGGGTGGGGCGGGCCTCCCGTCCGGAGGCGTTCACGTGACCGGCAGCGGCCACTCGCTCGGGCGCGACCTCGTCGACGGGCGGAGCGGTCACCCAGGCCGGGACGGGCCGACGGGGCCGGTCCGATTCGGGCATGCGATGCGCTGCCACTGCGGCGCTCCTTCCGTCGACTGATCCATGCTCAGTTGTAGCGGCAACCGCTGGGAGGATCGCAGCCCCAGTTCGGGGTCGCCGGTACGTTCGGGTGATGACCGGAATCGAACACCGTCCCCTCGGCCCCTCGGGGCTCATCGTCTCCACCGTCGGCCTCGGCTGCAACAACTTCGGGCGGCGGGGAACCGCGTCCGAGTCGCAGGAGGGCACCGACGCCGTCGTCGCCGCGGCACTCGACGCCGGGGTGACGCTCTTCGACACCGCCGACATCTACGGCGGCGTGCCGGGCATGTCCGAGGAGATGCTCGGACGGTCGATCCGCGGTCGCCGTGACGAGATCGTCCTCGCCACGAAATTCGGCATGGACATGCAGGGTGCGAACGGGCCGGACTGGGGCGTCCGAGGGTCCCGCCGGTACGTGCGGCTCGCGGTCGAGTCGTCGCTCCGCCGCCTCGGGACGGACTGGATCGACCTGTACCAGATGCACCGGCCCGACGACGTGACGCCGATCGAGGAGACCCTGTCGGTCCTCGACGACCTGGTGCGCGAGGGCAAGATCCGGTACGTCGGGCACTCGAACTTCGCCGGCTGGCAGATCGCCGAGGCCGAGCTCACGGCGTCGATCGCCGGCACCACCGCGTTCGTGTCCGCGCAGAACGAGTACAGCCCGCTCGCCCGGGCTGCCGAGGCCGAGGTCCTGCCGGCCGTTCGGGCGTACGCGCTCGGGTTCCTGCCGTTCTTCCCGCTGTACAACGGGCTGCTCACCGGCAAGTACACGAAGGCGGGCGGCCCGGCCGACGGGCGGCTGACGACCTCGAAGCCGCAGGTGCTCGAGGACGCCCCGTGGGACGTGCTCGACGACTACCAGCGGTTCTGCGACCTCCGGGGCGTCACGATGCTGCAGGCGACGTTCGCGTGGCTCCTGGCGCAGCCGGGGCTGTCGAGCGTCATCGCGGGGGCGACGAAGCCGGAGCAGATCACGCAGAACGTCGAGGCCGGCACGACGTGGACGCCGACCGAGGACGACATCGCCGACATGACGACGATCTTCGACCGGGCCTGAGCACGCGGGGCCGGTTCGCGCCGGCTGGAGCCGTGGACTAGCGGGTCGCGGCGGCCAGGGCGTCGCGCAGCTCCGCAGCGGTCATCCGCGGGCCGTAGCCGGGGGTGTCCCGCTGGATGCGCCAGCCCTCGGCGAGCGGACCGGCGTCGACGACGTCGAAGCCGAACGCGTCGATGAGCTCGGTGACGGTCTGCTTGGCGGAGTCGTCATCGCCGGCGATGACGAGGGCACGTCGGTCCGGGGTGCCGGCGGGCGTCGCGTGGCCGGTCAGGTCGTCGGCGCCGATGTGGTTGAACGCCTTCACGACACGGGCGCCGGGCAGGTGGTCCTGCAGCATCTCGGCGGTGGTCGTGGACTGGTCGTCGAGGGCGGCGATGTGGCCGTCGCGCTCCCAGTAGTAGTTGTTCGTGTCGATGACGACCTTGCCGACGAGGGGCTCGACGGGGATCGTCTCGATCGCGGCGAGCGGCACCGTCACGACGACGATCTCGCCCGCTGCTGCTGCCTCGTCGCGGGTCGCTGCGCGTGCGTCGTCGCCGAGTTCCGTGACCAGGTCGGTGAGGGTCTCCGGGCCGCGGGAGTTCGCGATGACGACCCGGTGGCCGTTCCGTACCGCGAGTCGTGCGAGCTGGGATCCGATGTTGCCGGCGCCGATGATTCCGATGGTTGTCATGGTGTCCCAGCAACGCTGCTCGACGTCGTGCATTCCCGGGGGCACGAACGCCTCGCCGGGAGCATGATGGCGGGCATGGACCACGAGTTCCGCGACGAGACCGACCAGGACCGCTACGCGATGTACGTCGACGGTGAGCTCGTGAGCGTGCTCGACTACCGCGTCAACGGTGACGCTGTTGCGTTCCCGCACACCTACACGGTCCCGAAGCACCGAGGCCACGGCTACGCGGCGGAACTCGTCGAGTACGCCGTCGCCGACGTCGAGTCGTCGACCACGAAGCGCATCGTCCCGATGTGCTGGTTCGTCGGCAAGTGGTTCGACGAACACCCCGAGAAAGCCGACCTGCTCAGCCGCGGCGCCGCGGACTGAGCACCGAACGAAGGGGCTCTCGTGCCCACCATCACCCCGTTCCTCTGGTACGACGACCAGGCCGAACAAGCGGCCGAGTACTACGTCGGACTGTTCCCCGACAGCCGCGTCGACAGCGTGAGCCGGATGCCCGACGGCCGTGCCCTGGTCGTCGAGTTCACGCTGCTCGGTGCGCCGTACCGCGCGATGAACGGCGGTCCCGGGCACCCGCACACCGACGCGGTCTCGTTCCAGATCGACGTGGACACGCAGGACGAGCTCGACCGTCTGTGGGACGCCCTGCTCGCCGACGGCGGGAGCCCGATGGCGTGCGGCTGGTTGACCGACCGCTGGGGTCTGGCGTGGCAGGTGACCCCGTCGATGCTGGGCGAGTTGATGAGCGGATCGGGTGATCCGGAGGCCAACGCACGCGTGTTCGAGGCGATGATGCAGATGGTCAAGCTGGACATCCCCGCACTGCAGGCCGCGGCGGCCGGTCGCTGACCCCGGACCACACGGAGCCGCCGGTAGTGTGACCGGACCAGGAGACCGCCGGCAGGCGCCGGCACAGACAGGCTGGAGCCACCATGGACCACCCGAGTTCGAGGGTCCGCAACAGCGACATCAGCCGGGCGTACACCGAGCTCGCCCGCATCACCCGTCGGGCGAGCATCCGCGCCCGTGGCTCGGACCAGGTGTTG
This sequence comes from Curtobacterium sp. ME12, assembly GCF_903970855.1. NCBI lineage: Bacteria > Bacillati > Actinomycetota > Actinomycetes > Micrococcales > Microbacteriaceae > Curtobacterium > Curtobacterium sp. ME12. The sequence goes on along the minus strand of NZ_CAJCKD010000012.1, from coordinate 52,586 downwards.
AGCGTCGTCGACCAGTCCCTCGTCGACTTCGTCGTCCAGCACCCGGGCTGCATGGCCATCGACATCGCCCGCTACCTGCGGTTGAACCGTTCGACGATCTCGCGGCAGCTGTCCGGGCTCCTCGCGACCGGACTGGTGCGGACGACCGACGGCGGCAGCGGCAACGCGAAGCCGCTCGAGGCGACCGACGCCGGCCGAGCGGCCCTGGAGCGGTCGGTGCAGCTGCACCGCGACGCGCTCGAGGAACGGCTCGCCGACTGGTCGGACGACGACATCGCGCTGCTCGCCGGGCTGCTGGAGCGCCTCGGCGCGTCGGACGAGGCGGGGCTCCCGATGCCGGCACCCACCGAGCCGTGACGACGTCGTTCGTCCTGCTGTCCGACACGCACCTGCCGAAGCGCGCGAAGGACCTGCCGCCCGGGCTGTGGGCCGACGTCGACGCGGCCGACCTCGTGGTGCACGCGGGGGACTGGGTCGACCTGGCCACCCTCGACGCCGTGCAGGCGCGGTCCCGCCGGTTCGAGGGCGTGCGGGGCAACAACGACGGTCCGGAGTTCGACGATCGGCTGCCGCTCGTCGCCCGGTTCGGTGTCGAGGACCTGCGCTTCGCCCTGGTGCACGAGACCGGTGCCGCGACGGGTCGGGAGCGGCGGACGGACGCCGAGTACCCGGACACCGACGTGCTCGTCTTCGGCCACTCGCACATCCCGTGGGACACCGTGGCGCCGTCGGGGATGCGCTTGCTGAACCCCGGTTCGCCGACCGACCGACGTCGCCAGCCCGACCACACGTGGATGCGCGGCACGGTCAGCGGCGCCGAGCTGTCCGTCGAACTCGTGCGGCTGCCCCCGGTCGCGCGCTAGCCCCGGTCGCGTGCCTCCGTCGGCATCCGGAAGAACGCGAGCTCCCACTCCGCCGACCGCCGGAACGCCCGCGCCATCCGCCCGCGCTCGTCGGGCGTCGCGGCACGGGCCAGTTCCTCGACGAGCCGGGTCGCCTCGGCACTCGACGCCGCGAACCCCGGGTCCCCGTACGCCGTGATCCAGTCCGAGAAGGCGTGCCCGTCCGGAGCGACCCCGAGCTGCGACCCGACCCAGGCGTAGACCCGGAAGCAGGGCAGCACCGCGGCGGCGAGCACCGCACGGGAGCCGGAGTCGGCGGCCTCCTGCAGGTGTGCGAGGTACCCGGAGCACGTGGGGTGCACGGGATCGTCGGCGTGCGAGCCGGCCAGCCGACGATGGTGCAGGTCGCGCGCCTCGTCGGCACACCCCTGCGCTGCCGCCGCCCAGAACGCAGCTGCAGCATCGCCAGGAGCAGCAGCACCGGCACCGGGGCCACCGACCCCGAGCGCCGCCAGGTGCCGCTCGTACGCCCGCAGGTAGTGGACGTCCTGCGCCAGGTACCCCGCGAACACCTCCGGTTCGAGCGTCCCGTCGCGGAGCCCCACCAGGAACGCGCAGCCGATCGTCTCGTCCAGCACCGACGCCGCATCCGCCCACCACACGTCCGTGTAGGACAGCCCGGGCAGGGCCGCCCGTGCCTGCGCGCCGTGGTCGACCGGGCCGTTGCCGGTCCCGACCGACAGCGCATCCGCTCCGCGCAGCGCCGCCGTCAGCCACTCCTTCGCCACCCCGACCGCGAGGTCCCAGTCGCCGAGCCGCGCGGCGAGCGTCGCGATCGCACTGGAGAGCGAGCACCCGGTGCCGTGGGTGTTCGTCGTCGCGACCCGGGGGCCGGCGAACACCCGCACGGTGCCGTCCGGTGCCACGAGCACGTCGTCGGAGGTCGGCCCCTCGTCGTGGCCGCCCTTCGCCAGCACCAGGACGTCCCACCGCGCCGCCACGGCACGCGCGGCATCCAGCGACGAGGCCGACGTCGATGCAGACGAACCGGAACCAGCCGCGCCCGACCCGGCCAGCTCCGCCAGCACCACGAGCTCGGCCCGGTTCGGTGTCACCAGGTCGGCGAGCGCGAACAGCGCCCCCATGGCCGACGCAGCGTCCTCGTCGAGCAGCCGGTCCCCGCTCGTCGCCACCATCACCGGGTCGACGACGACCACCGGCGGCCGGTGCTCCCGCAGCCAGTCCGTCACGACCCGCACGACGCCGGCCGTCCCGAGCATCCCGATCTTCACCGCGTCGACCACGACGTCGTCCGACACCGCGTCGAGCTGCTCCCGCAGGAACCCGACGTCCGGCACGTGCACCGACCGTACCCCGTGCGTGTTCTGCGCGACGAGCGCCGTCACGACCCCCATCCCGTACCCGTCGTGCGCGGCGATCGCCTTGAGGTCCGCCTGCATCCCGGCCCCACCCGTCGGGTCGGTCCCGGCGATGCTCAGCACCCGTGGGACGCTCATGCGTCCGCCCCGTGGTACGTGGAGGCCGGGAGGACCGGATCACCTTCTGCGAGCCCCCTCACCTCCGTCCCGTGGTCGGGTCCAGGGCCCCACGCGGCCACGTACGCCGCCGCGGCGGATCCGGGGTCGGCTGCGGCACAGATGCCCGAGACGATCGCGACCCCCGCGGCACCGGCCGCCCGGAGCGGCGCGACGTCGTCGAGGGTCACCCCACCGATCGCCACGCACGGCACGTCGGTCGCGGCGGCCAGTCGAGCGAACCCGTCGTGGCCCAGAGCCGGCGGGTGGTCGGCCTTCGTCGCCGTGGGGTGCACGACCCCGACGCCGAGCAGGTCCACGGTGCCGCGGGGGAGCCGCTCGACGGCCGCCAGGTGCGCGATCGTGTTCGCCGTGAGGCCCACGTGTGCGTCCGCTCCGAGCAGGGCACGGGCGGCGGTGACGGGGACGTCGGACTGGCCGAGGTGCACGCCCGCGACCCGGTGTCCCGCCTGCCGTGCGGCGAGGACGACGTCGAGCCGATCGTCGACCACCACCCTCGCGCGGTCCCCGACGGCGTCGGCGACCGCGGCCGTCAGGGCGAGTAGGTCACGCGCGGAGGCGTCCTTGTCCCGCACCTGCACGATCCGCACCCCGGCATGGACGGCGGCGCGGACGACCCCGAGCACCCCGATGCCGTGCCGGTCGGCCAGGGCACCGTCGGTCACCAGGTAGACGCCGAACCCGACGGGCCGCAGCCCGCTCATGCCGACACCGCCCGGGCATCGACAGGAGCGGTCTCGACCGTGATCCGGGCCTCGCGGACGACGTCCTCCGGGGTCAGCGACGCCAGCCGGTCGAGGAACAGCGGCTGGAAGGTCCCCGGTCCGCCGGCGTCCCGTGCCGCCAGCTCGGCGGCGATCGTGTGCGCCGCGGTGGCGGCGACGGCAGCGGCACCCGCGTCCTCCGGCGCGACCGACGTGAACGCGGCGACGACCGCGCCGAGCGCGCACCCGCCACCGGTGATCCGCGTCAACAGGTCGGTGCCGTTCGCCACCCGGACCACACCGATGGCGGGCGCGACCAGCAGGTCGACCGCACCCGACACGGCCACCGCGGCCACGAGCCTCCCGTCCGAAGCAGCGACGGACGCGACCCGGGCGCCGTCCGTGCCCACCGTGCTGTCGACCCCGCGGCCACCGGCCGAGTCACCGAGCAGGGCGAGCACCTCGGACGCGTTGCCGCGCAGCACCGTCGGGTGCAGCGCGAGCAGGTCGCGCGCCAGCGCGGTCCGCACCGGCAGCGAGCCGACGGCCACCGGGTCGAGGACCCACGGGGTGCCCGCGTCACGGGCCGCGTGCACGGCCTCGAGCGCGGCGACCCGCGGTTCGGCGTGCGGGGTGCCGGTGTTCACCAGCAGGGCATCCGCGACGCGGGCGAACGGCCCCGCCTCGGTCGCCACGTCGACCATCGCGGGCGAGGCCCCGAGTGCGAGCAGCACGTTCGCCGTGACGTTCTGCACGACGGTGTTCGTGATGCACTGCACCAGCGGGGCCCGGGCACGCACGGCCTCGAGCAGTTCGGCGGTTCGGTGGGCCCAGGCAGGGGAGGGCGCAGCGTTCTCCATGGACGATCCCTTCGCGAGTACGAGCTCGAGCAGGTTCGACGGGTGTGATCTCAGCCGCTGGATGCGGCACCCCGTGTCTCGAGCGACACCGTACACGACGCCCGGTGACCACTTCGAGGCCCGCTCCGGGCACCGTGTGCCAGGGTTGGACCGTGCCAGATGCAACGCCCCCCGGGCCCCCGCCCGGCCCCCGCGACCCCGGCGACGCCTGGGCGGTCGGCCCCGACGGCACCAAGGCGTGGGGACGCTTCGGCGCCGCCGGCCTGCTCGTCGACGACGGCACCGGCCGCGTGCTCCTGCAGCACCGCGTCGAGTGGAGCCACCACGGCGGCACCTGGGGCATCCCCGGCGGCGCACGGCACCAGGGCGAAGCAGCGGTGACCGCCGCCCTCCGCGAATCCGCCGAAGAGGCCGGTGTGCCCGACGACGCGATCGCCCTGCGCCACACCGCCCTGCTCGACCTGGGGTTCTGGACCTACACGACCGTCGTGGGGCGCGCCTCCCGACCCTTCGAACCCGTCATCGCCGACCGCGAGAGCCTCGCCCTGTCGTGGATCCCGATCGACCAGGTCGACGACCTGCCCCTGCACCCCGGGTTCGGCAGGTCGTGGCCGGCGCTCCGCGCCACGGTCGCCACCACGCCGCACGTCGTCGTCGACGCGGCGAACGTCGTCGGCAGCGTGCCCGACGGCTGGTGGAAGGACCGAGCCGGCGCCGCATCGCGCCTGCTGGCGCAGGTGTCGGCGCTCGCCGCGGGCGGGGTGTCCGCGTCGTTGCTCGACCTGCCGTTCGCACGGTGGTGGCCGCGGTGGACCGTGGTGCTCGAGGGGGAGGCCCGGGCCGCTGCGGACGTGGGCGGTGCTGGTGGAGACGGCGGCGCGGACCGCGGTGCCGCCACCGGCGCCGTGGACATCGTCCGTGCTCCGGCCTCCGGCGACGACGCCGTTGTCGAGTCCGCGCGGGCCGCGGTGCAGGCCGGCGACGGGCCGGTCGTCGTCGTGACGGCCGACCGCGAGCTCCGCGACCGCGCCGAGGCCCTCGGTGCGGTCGTCCGCGGGCCGTCCTGGTTGCGCGACCAGCTCTGAGGCACGCTCGGCAGCGAGGACCCGCGCGCCGTGTTCCGGATGGTCGCCGAGCGGCCGTCGATCGCTGCCGGTACGCTGGCCCTCCGTCAACGGAGACGCAACACGCAGGAGGTTCCCCTTGGAGCGCATCACCAGGGCCGACGACCGAGTCCACCGCCCCGCCGGGCCGTGGACCCCCACGGTGCACCGGCTGCTCGCCCACCTGCACGAGCAGGGGTTCGTCGCAGCCCCCGAACCGATCGCCCTCGGCGACACCCTCGAGACGGTCTCGTTCGTCCCGGGCGTCGCTGGTGAGTACCCCTGGACCGAGGACATCGCCAGTGAGGCAGCCCTCGTGACCAGTGCACGCCTGCTCCGCCAGTTCCACGACGCCGCCGCGAGCTTTCCGCGCAGCGCCACCGACGACCTCTGGTCGCAGGCCGACCGTGCCCCGGTCGAGACGATCGTGCACGGCGACTTCGCCCCGTACAACTGCGTCTACGACGGCATCGCCGCCGTCGGCCTGATCGACTTCGACACCGCACACCCCGGGCCCCGCGTCTGGGACGTCGCGAGTGCCGTCTACCGGTTCGCGCCGTTCACCACCGGCGCTGTCGAGGGATCGACCGCTCGCGCCCTCGACGAGCGGCTGGCGCGGGCTGCCGAGTTCTGCCGTGCCTACGCGCTCGACGAGCGCTCCCGCAGTGTCCTGGCCGAGACGATGATCGCGTCACTCGTCGCGCTCGTCACGACGATCGAGCACGAGGCCGCCGCCGGCAACCCCAAGTTCATCAGCGACCTGCAGCACGGCCACGCCGACCTGTACCGCGCCGACGTCGCCTACCTCGAGCAGCACGCCGACGCCGTCACCGCCGCCGTCGCGTGACCACCAGCCCCGCGCGGCTCCGCACGGCGCGGTTCGCGGCGCAGGGCATCGCGGCGCCGGGGCTGCGCCCCGCCGAAGCAGTCGAGTGGATGCTGGCGGTGCAGGGGCAGGACCTCGGCCAGGTGCTCTGGGCCATCGGGGTCCGCGCTCCGGGATCGACGCGGGACGACGTCCGCGCCGCATTCGACCGCGGGGAGCTCGTCCGCTCGTGGCCGATGCGCGGCACCCTGCACGCCCTGCGCCCCGACGACCTCCGCCTGCTGCTCTCGCTCACCGCCGAACGGACGCTCCGCACGATCGCCCGACGCGCCGCCGAGCTCGGCATCGACGACGCCCTGCTCGGCCAGGCCCGTGACGCGACGATCGCGGCCCTGGTCGGTGGTCGAGCGCTGGTCCGTGACGACCTGTTCGCGGCGTACCGCGCTGCCGGCATCGACCCGTCCGGAGGTCGCGGCTACCACCTGGTCCTGCAGCTCGCGCAGGAGGGCCTCGTCGCGTGGGGCCCCACCGCCCGCGTCGGGCAGGGGCTCGTGCTGCTCGACGAGTGGGCACCCGCCGCCGGTGCGTTGCCGGACCGCGACGAAGCCCTCCGCCGGGTCCTGCTCGGGTACCTGCGTGGCCGTGGCCCAGCGACCGAGGTCGACGCCGCGAGCTGGACGAAACTGCCGCTCGGTGACCTCCGCCGGGCCCGGGCCGCGGCTGGGGACGCGGTCGAGGACCTCGGCGACGGACTCCTCGACCTCGCCGACCGGCCGGCATCCGCCCGCCCGGCAGCCGCGCGCGTCCCCACCGGGCACCTGCTCCCCGGCTTCGACGAGTACCTGCTCGGGTACGCCGACCGGTCGGCGCAGCTCGACCCCGCTCACGCCGACCGGGTCGTCCCCGGCGCCAACGGCATGTTCCTGCCGATGGCCGTCGTCCGGGGGCGCGTCGTCGGCACGTGGAAGCGCACCGAGCGTCGGGCCGGGCACCTCGTCACCGTCACACCCTTCGGTGCCGTCGACGCGTCGGCCGTCCGTGCGCTCGAGGCAGCGGCCGCGCGGTACGCGGGGTTCCTCGGCGCGCCCGTCGCGACCACGGTGGTCTGACACGACGACCTGCGGGCCGCGCGCGGACGCTGCCCGGCTGCACCGGCCCTCTCGCACCGGCACGGCCACCCCGCCGCTGGCGGAACCGGCGGCACGGGCCCAGACCGTACCCAGCAACCATGCGGCGGACTCCGACACTGCCTCCGGTAATGTCGCAGGGCCATGACGGACAGCCCGGCCGACGCCACTCCCTACGAAGTCCTCGGCGTCCCCGCGACGGCTGATGACGAAGCGCTCCGCCGCGCCTACCGGCGGGCCGCCCGCGAGACCCACCCCGACCTCGGCGGCGACGCCCAGCGCTTCCGGCAGGTCCAGCTCGCGTGGGAGCGCATCGGCACGCCGGCAGCCCGGCGCGCGTACGACGTCGGGTTCCGCGCGTCCGGCGTGTCCGGTCCGTCCGCGGCGGCCGCCGGCAGGGGTGACGCCGGTCGCGACGCCTACGCACCCCCGGCAGCGCGTCGCGACACCCGCCCCCGGGCCCGGTCCCACGGACACCCCGGCGGTCGGTCGCGCGAGGTCTTCCTGCAGGCCGAACGCGAGTGGGTCGGGCTCGGCGACCCCATCGAGGACCCCTACGACCCCACGCTGATCCGCTCCGCGCCGCGGCACATCCGGCGCCTGCTCGCCGAGGCCCTGGCCGAGGAGACCACAGCCTCGATCGTCTCCGACATGGGGATCGGCGTCACCGTGTGGCACGACCTCGACGCCGGGGCCGAGGGCAAGCTCGACCACGCCGTCCTGACCCCGAGCGGACTCTGGGCCGTCGAGTCCATCGACTGGGGCGCTCCGGTCCGCATCGAGCACGGCGAGATCGTCGGCGAGACGCTCGCGCCGGGGGAGCGACCCGTCAAGGAACTCGTCCGCGCCGCCCGTGCCGTGCAGAAGCAGACCCGGGTGCGGTTCTCCGGGCGGCTGCTCGTCGTGCCGGACGCCGCCGTCACCGAGGACGTGCAGCTCGTCGGCTCCCCGAAGAAGCCCACCGCGCTCGTCGTCCGCCGGAGCGCGCTCGCCCAGGTGCTGAACGGTGTCTGGTCGCCGGCCGGTTCCGTCGACGTGTTCGAGATCCGCGACCGCCTGCAGCAGACCGTCCGCTTCGTCTGACCCGCTGACTCAGTAGCCGCGGAGCTTCTCGAGGTCGCGGCGCTCCCGCTTGCTCGGCCGTCCGGCGCCGCGCTCGCGCATCGGCACGAACCCGGCCTCTTCCTTCGACAGCCGCGGCGGGGTCTTGTCCTCGAAGTGCTTCGCGGCCTCGGGGGCGCTCGTCCGCTTCAGGATGATGCCGGTCACCACGACGATGCGGTCGAAGCCGTTCTGCCGCACCCGCACCTCGTCACCGGGGCCGATCGGCTGCGCCGGCTTCGCGCGCTCCCCGTTCACCCGGACGTGACCGGCCTTGCACGCGGCGGTCGCGGCCGACCGGGTCTTGGTGATCCGGACGGCCCAGATCCAGCTGTCGACCCGGGCCTTCTCCATGCCGACACTCTAGGCGGCCCGTACCCTGGGCCGGTGCATGCGGACGAACAGGCGGTGATCGCGCGGGCCCGTGCGCTCGGGGTGCTGCACGGTGCCGCGATCGGTGACCGCCTGGTGGTCCGGGCGCACCACGGGGACGGCGCGCAGGACGCCCTCGGCGACCTGGTCGCCCGGACGCCCGACTCCGTGACGATCGCCACCCGCCGCGGCCCGGTCGAAGTCCGGCTCGCCGACGTCGTCGCCGCGAAGCCCGTCCCGCCGCCCCCGCCCGCGCGGCACTGACGCGCTCGGCTCGTCTGGTGCGAGGTGCCGTCCTCCGTGCGACCGCTCGTGGGTCGCACGGAGGACGGCACCTCGCACCACTCGCTCAGCGCCTCGCACGGTGCGAGCCCACCCCGGCGAGCCGCAGGCCCCCGCGCCCCGCTCCCGACATACGCTCATCCCATGGCAGTCCCCGTCCCGCTCGGCACCGAGGACCGCACCGCCCGCCTCACCCTCCGCCGCCCGGACTCCTGGCGCCGCGAGGACTCAGCCCAGGCGGACCTGCGCGTCACCGGCGACGACGTCGTCCTCACCGTCCGATCCCGTCCCAGCGACCGCGCGATCGGCGACGAGAACACCGGTCTGCTCGAACGGTTGCCCGGCTCGGTCGAGGGCCTGCTGCTCGTCGGCTGCGACCCGTGGACGACCGCCGGCGCCCCGGCCCGGTTGGTCGAGTACGTCCGGCCCGACGAGCACGGCGACGTCGCGGGCACCCACCTGCTCTTCGTCACCGGTCGGCACCGCGTCGACCTGACGATCGAACGCCCGCTCGCCCGGCTGCTCGAGACCGACGACCTCGTGCTCGCCGTCCTCGAGAGCGTCCGCGCCACCGAGACGGTCCCGGTCCGCCCCGAGCGCGACCTCGAGCCCCTGCCGGCCCCCGCCCCGACGACACCGCTCGAGGGTCCCCGGCTCAGCGCGGACGCGATCGGCACCCTGCAGAGCCTCGCCGGACGCCGGTGGAACCCCACGCTCCTCCGCACCGCGGCGGGCCGCGAACTCATCGAGGCGGGCCTCGTCGGCCGGCTCGGCACCCTGCCGGAGTCGACCCAGACCCTCCTCGAACCCTGGCAGGGCGATGCCCAGCCGGTCACGCTGGAACAGCACCTGCCCGACGGGGGCGAGTCGCGCCTCCAGGCCTGGTCGCAGACCGTCGTCGACGGGACCGACGCGGCGGGCGCCGTGGTCGCGTCCGTCACGCCGGACCGGGCCGTCGCGCTGCTGGCCGGGAGGCTCGGCATCGGTCCGACGTGGACCTTCCCGTTCCGCACGGGGTCGCTCCCAGGGCACCTGCTCGGCCGCAGGCTGGCCGGCGGTCCGGACGCACCGGACCTGCCGGAGGCCCTCGTCGAGGCGGACCCGCGCCTCGCGCGGTTCTGGGCCGCGCCGTGGACCGTCTCGTACCTGCGTCGACCCGGCAAGCCGAAGCCGATCACGATCGTGCGTGCCGAGGGGCACGGGTTCGCGCGGGTGGGCGCGACGAAGGCCGGGGAGACCGCCTTCCGGACGGACTCCCCGGCCAACGTCTACCGGTCGGTGGTGCGGGCGCTGCTGGGCTGAGCGCGCCCGGGTTCTCCCACTACGCGGCGGGGCCGGCGGTCAGGGTGATCGTGACCGTCTTCGCGGCGCCGGTGCTGTCGGTGTAGCGGACGCTCACCTTGTCGCCCACCGAGTGAGACTGCACGACCTTGGTGAGCTGGTCCGAGCTCGTGACCGCGGTGCCGTCGATGCTCGTGATCGTGTCCCCGGCGGTCAGGCCGGCGCTCGCGGCGCCGGAGCCCTCGACCGTGCCGGCGACGGCGACGCCGCCCGTGGTAGGGGAGGTGTTGCTGACCTCGACCCCGAGGAACGCGGGCAGCCCGATGGTGATCGTGCTCGAGGACTCCCCGGCGAGGATCTTCTCGGCGATCGTCTTCGCGGTGGTGATCGGGATGGCGTAGCCGGTGACGTCGGCGGTGCCGGAGGACGCTGCCGTGGCCATGCCGACGACCTCGCCCTCGCTGTCGAGCACCGGTCCGCCGGAGTCGCCGGAGACGATGTCCGCCGAGATCTCGATCAGGCCGGTCAGGGACTCGGTGCCGGTGCCGGACTCGCTCTGCACCTGGATGTCCTGGTCGGTCGCGGTGACGGTGCCCTCGGCGGCGACGAGGTTGCCGGTGCCCTCCGCGTTGCCGACGTCCTTCACGGTGTCACCGGTGCTCGGCTCGCCGTCGTCGTCGAGCGTGACCGTGGACAGCCCGGAGGCGTTCTCGAGCTTCAGGACGGCGACGTCGTTGGTGGCGTCGGCCCCGACCACGTCGGCTTTGTACTCCTTGCCGGTGGTCTCGTCGGTGACGGTGATGCTCGTCGCGCCCTGGATCACGTGGTTGTTCGTCAGGACCGTGCCGTCGGAGGTCAGGACCATGCCGGTGCCGGCCGCCTGTGATGACTCGTCGTAGTTCAGGACGGTGTTGATCGTCACGACGCCCTTCTTGTCGGCGGCCGTCGCTGCGGTGGCGGGGGACTGGGTCGTGCCGGTGCCGGTGCTGCCGTCGCCGCTGGTGCCGCTGCCGCTGCCGTCGCCGGGCACCGTGAAGCCGTTCGTCCCGTCGCTGCTGCCGGTGCCGCCGGTCCCGTCGGTGCCGGATCCGGTGTCGGGCAATGTGGTGGTGCCCTGCGACTGGCTCGACGTCGTGGTCGTCCCCTGCGAGGACAGGCCGAGGGCGGTGCCACCGGCCGCACCGACGATGGCGAGTGCAGCGATGCCGGAGCCGATCATCAGTCCCAGCCGACGCGGGCGCTTCGTCGTACCGGAGTGGTTCGCGGTCGCCGCCGAGTACGCCCAGGCGTGGTTCGCGCCGGCGAGGGCGGGGCTGCCGATCAGGTACGGGCCGCGGCCGTCCGGCGTGTAGGCGTAGGGGCCGGAGCCGTCCGGACCGTAGAGGTAGGGACCCGAGCCGTCGAACGCGTACGCCGGGCGCAGGGAGGCCGGGTCGGCGTGCGGCGCCTCCCAGTGCATCCCGGGAGCCTGCTGCTGCGCGGCGGGGGTGCCGTCCTCGTCGTGGTCGGCGGCTGCGGGGTTCGGGGTCTCGTTCATCGGTGCTCTCCGGTCGTCCCTCGACGGCCCGGTCGGGCGTCGATGGAGACCAGTACAGGGCGCTTTCCCATGACGAGCCTATGAACGAACCCTGCGCACGCTCCGGGCTTGCTCGGGGGACGCCGAGTGGGGCTCCGGCGTTAGGGTGGCCTTACTTCCATGCCTCCGTCGACGTCCACGCCTCCGGCTCCCAGCTCCGTCCCCCGACTCGTCGGTGCGACCGTGCTGGCGGTCGTCGTCCTCGCCGTGGCCTGCGCGCTGTCGATCGCGTACGGCTCGCGGCCGATCCCGCTCGGCACCGTCCTCGACACGGTGCTGCACCCCGGTCGGAGCGACGAGGTCGGGCTCATCGTGCTCGGCAACCGCGTGCCCCGCACCGTCGTCGGACTGCTCGCCGGAGCCGCGCTCGGAGTGGCCGGAGCGGTCATGCAGGGCGTGACGCGGAACCCGCTCGCCGACCCGAGCGTCCTCGGCATCAACTCCGGTGCGACCCTGGCCGTGGTGGCCGGGATCGCGGTCTTCGGGGTGAGCGGCACGGCCGCCTACCTGCCCTTCGCGTTCGTCGGGGCCGCCCTCGCCGCACTGCTCGTGTACGGGATCGCGACCGTGGCCCGGCGCGGCCTCTCACCCGTCGGACTCGCCCTCGCCGGAGCCGTGGTCGCCGCGGCGCTGTCGTCGGTCACCACCGCGGTGCTCGTGACCGACCAGAGCCTGCTCGACCAGTTGCGGTTCTGGCAGGTCGGTGCCCTCGCCGGCAAGGACCTCGGCACGGCGGGTATCATCACGGCGCCGGTGCTCGTCGGGCTGGTGATCGCGTTCGGTCTCGGTCGGTCGCTCAACACCCTCGCGCTCGGGGACGAACTCGCGGCGTCGCTCGGGCAGCGGGTCGTGCTCGTCCGCGCCGTGGGCGGCCTGGTCGCGGTGCTGCTGGCCGGGTCCGCGGTGGCCGCCGCCGGTCCGATCGCCTTCGTCGGGCTCGCCGTGCCGCACGCGGTCCGCCGCCTCTCCGGACCGGACCACCGCTGGACCATCCTGCTGTCGGCGATCGTCGCCCCCGCACTGCTGCTCGTCGCCGATGTGATCGGTCGCGTCGTGGCGTACCCGGGGGAGCTGCAGGTCGGCATCGTGACGGCGTTGATCGGGGCGCCGGTGTTCATCGCGCTCGTGCGGTCGAGGGCGGTGCGGGGACTGTGAGGCAGTCGTTCAGCTCCGGGCGTCCCCGGTCTGGCGGTCTGCGCCGCTCGGCCGGGCTCCGCCGTGAGGTCGCGGTGCTCGTCGCCGTGGTGGCGGTCATCGTGGTGCTCGTCCTGGTCGGGCTCGGCGCCGGGTCGATCCCGCTCACCCCGGGGCAGGTGCTCGCCGCCCTGTTCGGCCAGGGGGACCGGATCTCGGACTTCGTCATCGGGCAGCTCCGCGGGCCGCGGGTGCTCGGTGCCGTCCTCGTCGGCGCCAGCCTCGGCGTCGCCGGTGCCATCGTGCAGAGCGTCGTGCGGAACCCGATCGCGAGCCCCGACGTCATCGGCATCACCTCGGGGGCCAGCGCCGCCGGACTCACCGCCATCGTGCTGTTCGGTGCCAGCGGCGGCACCCTCTTCTCGGTCGTGCTCGTCGGCGCCGTGGCGGTCTCGATCGTCATCGCCGGGCTCGCCTGGCGACGGGGGATCACCGGTAACCGGGTGATCCTCGTCGGGATCGGCGTCGCGGCGATCTGCCTGAGCGTCACCGGCTGGATGCTCACGAGCGGCACCGTCACCCAGGCCGGCACCGCGCTGCTCTGGCTCTCCGGCAGCCTGAACGCCGTCGACCGCGACCTGGTCGGAGTCCTCGGCGTCGCGTTCGCCGTGCTCGGCGTGCTCGCGCTGCTGCAGTCCGCCCGCCTCCAGGTGCTGAGCCTCGGGGACGAGGTCGCCGCCGCGCTCGGACTCCGGCCGGACCGGGCGAAGGTGCTCCTGCTCCTCACTGCCGTGTGCCTGACCGCCGCGGCCGTGGCCACCGCGGGGCCCGTGTCGTTCGTGGCGCTGATGTCCGCACCGATCGCCCGACGCCTGGTCGGCGGCGGACGGGTGGCTCTCGCGCCGGTCGCCGCCGTCGGTGCCGCGATCACGCTCGGCAGCGACCTGCTGGCACAGTTCGCGATCCCCGGCAACGCACTGCCCGTGGGCGTCGTGACGGGCGTCGTGGGGGCGCCGTACCTGCTCTGGTTGCTCGCGCGGGGACGGTGACGTCGGGTCGCACGGGTCGCTGACAGCGCTCGGGCGTTCGCGGATCGCGGAAGTCCCTCCACAGTCCCAGATCGGGGCTGCCGCTCGGGCCTTCGTTTCCGATACGCTGGTGGGCCAAGAGGAGGAGGTCCACCGATGCCAGATCCAGTGGTCCCGCAGCCGGGCGGTCAGAAGACCCCGGAGCAGCGGCTGGTCGACACCACGCTGACCTTCAGCATGGACATGGGCGCGGCGCTCACCGCCGAGTCCGGTGTCTCGACCGAAGAACGTGAAGCCGTCAACGCCCTGCCCTCCGGGTCGGCGTTGCTCGTGGTCCGTCGTGGCCCCAACGTGGGTGCGCGGTTCCTCCTCGACTCCGACGTCACGACGGCCGGTCGGCACCCCGACGCCGACATCTTCCTCGACGACGTCACCGTGTCGCGCAAGCACGCGCAGTTCCTGCGCCACGGCACGAGCTTCAGTGTCAAGGACAACGGCTCGCTGAACGGCACGTACTTCGACGGTGTCCGTATCGACGAAGCGCTGCTCACCGACGGGGCCGAGGTCCAGGTCGGCAAGTTCCGCCTGACGTTCTACGCATCTCGGGTCGACCTGGCGCGCCTGGCGAACGCGTAGTGGCCGCACGGTCCGCTGCGGCCCGGGCGGGGTCCGCGGCGCCGGACCTGCTCACCATCGGGCAGGTCCTCGCTCGCCTCAAGCCCGAGTTCCCGGACCTGTCGAGCTCCAAGCTGAGGTTCCTCGAAGAGCGCGAGCTCGTCACGCCGATCCGCACGGCCAGCGGGTACCGCAAGTTCTCCGCTGCCGACCTCGAGCGGCTCCGGGTGATCCTCGGACTGCAGCGTGACCACTACCTGCCGCTCAAGGTCATCAAGGACTACCTGGCCGACCTCGATGCCGGGCGCGAACCCGTCCTGCCCGGCGGTGGAGACGCCCCGAAGCCGTCGATCCTCGGTCGCGAACGTCGGTACACCCGCGACGAAACGGTCCGGGCGGCCGGCGCCTCGCCGATGCTCCTCGCCGACGCGGTGTCGGCGTCGCTGCTCCCGGCCACCGACACCTACGGCGACGACGGCGTCTCCGTGCTGAAGGCCCTGGTCGAACTGCAGCGCACGGGTATCGAGCCGCGACACCTCCGCACGCTGCGCAGCACTGCCGAGCGCGAGGTCGGTCTCATCGAGTCTGCCCTCATGCCGGTGTCACGCCGGGGCGACGCGACCTCGCGGGCCAAGGCGACCGAGCTCGCGCGTGAGATCGCCGGGCACCTCGAGATCATCCGGTCGAACCTCATCCGCCAGGCCATCGGTCGTCTCGACGCATGACGCCGTCCGGTGCTCCGACAGGGCTTGTGTGTCAGTGGTCGAGGCGTATCCTCGACACGCCGGACGCGCCGGGTCGGATGTCCCGCGCGGGAGCGGTCGGAGTCGCTACCGTGGACCTCGGAACAACTCTCAACCCGTCGTTGAAGCTTCGGGTGGGAGCTCGATCGTCGTGGAAGGCAAGCTCATGAGTGGGAACGACACCCCTGGCACCGAGTCCGATGTGACCCGGTACGACCTCGGGCTGCTCTTCACCGATGGTCTGCCCGAGCACGACGAGCAGAACGGCTACCGCGGCACCGTCGCCGCACGGGCAGCCGGCATCTCGTACCGACAGCTCGACTACTGGGCCCGCACCGAGCTCGTGCAGCCGACGATCCGCGGGGCCGCCGGGTCCGGATCGCAGCGCCTGTACGGGTTCCGCGACATCCTCGTGCTCAAGCTCGTGAAGCGCCTGCTCGACACCGGCATCTCGCTGCAGCAGATCCGCACCGCGGTCAACCAGCTCCGGGAGTCCGGCGTCTCCGACCTGGCGCAGACCACACTGATGTCCGACGGCGCTTCGGTGTACCTGTGCACCTCCGACGACGAGGTCATCGACCTCGTGTCCCGCGGCCAGGGTGTCTTCGGCATCGCGGTCGGCAAGGTCCTGCGCGAGGTCGAGAGCTCCCTGGTCGAGCTCGATGCCACCGCCGCGGCCGACCCCTCCGACGAGCTCGCCGCTCGTCGCGCTTCCCGCGCTTCCTGACGAGGTTCTCGTTTCGCGGCTCGCCAGCGCGGTCACGAACCGTCGCCTGCGTGTCGCCGAGTGGCCACGAACTGTCGGCTGCGCGGCCGCTGGCCGACAGTTGGTGACCGCTCGGCGGACGTGAGCGGCATGTCGTGACCGGTGGGTGAGCTGGAGTCGGGCGTGTCTGGCGGTGCCTGGGTGGGCCTCCTGGCAGTCGCCGTGTGGTCACGAACCGCCGTGGGCGTGTCGCGGAGTGGCCACGAACTGTCGCCTGTGGGGCCGCTGGCCGACAGTTGGTGACCGCTCGACGGACGTGAGCGTCATGTCGTGACCGCTGGGCGAGCTGGAGTCGGGCGTGTCTGGCGGTGCCTGGGTGGGCCTCCTGGCAGTCGCCGTGTGGTCACGAACCGCCGTGGGCGTGTCGCGGAGTGGCCACGAACTGTCGGCTGCGCGGCTGCCGGCCGCCAGTTGGTGACCGCTCGGCGGACGTGAGCGGCATGTCGTGCCCGCTCGACCGCAACGACCTACGCTGCGCCGCCCTCGGCGTACGGACCGATCTTGCCGGTGCGCATGATGCGCTCGAGCAGCTGGTCGAAGTTCTTCGCCATCTCCTGCGCGGACTCACCGGGCCAGACGTGCAGCGGCTTCGCCGCACCCTGCGCCTGCTGCAGCGACGTGCGCTCCGGCAGCTGCGGGGAGAGCACGAGCGGGCCGAACATGTCCCGGAGCTCCTTGATGCGGAACTGGTGCTCGAGCGACTGCACCCGGGCACGGTTCACGATGATGCCGAGCGGCTGCAGGCGCGGGGAGAGTCCGCGGCGGATCTCCTCGATCGCGCGGAGCGCACGGTCGGCGGCGGCGACGGAGAACAGGCCGGGCTCGGTGACGACGGTGACGCGGTCGGACGCGGCCCACGCCGTGCGCGTCAGGGCGTTCAGCGACGGCGCGCAGTCGATGAGGACGAGCTCGTAGTCCTGCTCGACATTGGCCAGGGCCTCTTCGAGCTTCCAGATGTCGCGGATCGACGGGTGCGGCCCGTCGAAGTTGATGGCGGAGGGCGACCCGACCATGACGTCGATCTTGCCCTGCGACCCCTTCGTCCAGCCCGAGGGGGCGATCGCCTGACGGACGATCTTCTCCTTCGGGTTCTCGAGGACATCGGCGACGTTGAGGTGGCCGGCGAGGTTGATGTCGAGGCCCGTGGAGACGTCGGACTGCGGGTCCAGATCCACCACCAGCGTGCGCAGTCCCTTGGCGAACGCGGCCGAGGTCAGGCCGAGCGTCACCGTCGTCTTGCCGACACCACCCTTGAGGGAGCTCACGCTGAGTACATGCACGTTGAGCAACGTTACCGCCACTAGGGTTGTCTCACCTCAACCCGGGCTGAAAGGGACGTCGTGTTCACGAAGATCCTCGTTGCGAACCGTGGCGAGATCGCCATCCGCGCGTTCCGTGCCGCCTACGAGTTGGGGGCCCGTACGGTGGCCGTCTACCCGTACGAAGACCGGAACTCCCTGCACCGCCTCAAGGCCGACGAGGCCTACCTGATCGGGGAGCGAGGTCACCCGATCCGGGCGTACCTGGACGTCTCCGAGATCATCCGCGTCGCCCGCGAGTCGGGGGCCGACGCGATCTACCCGGGGTACGGGTTCCTGTCCGAGAACCCGGAACTCGCCGCGGCAGCGGCCGCGAACGGCATCACGTTCATCGGTCCGGGCGAGCACGTACTCGAGATGGCCGGCAACAAGGTCACCGCCAAGGAACACGCGATCGCGGCCGGCGTCCCGGTCCTCGCGAGCACCCCGGCGAGCCGCGACATCGACGAACTGATCGCCGGCGCCGACGCGATCGGGTTCCCGGTCTTCGCCAAGGCCGTCGCCGGTGGCGGCGGCCGTGGCATGCGCCGGGTGGAGACGAAGCCCGAGCTGCGCGACGCACTCGAAGCAGCGATGCGCGAGGCCGACAGTGCGTTCGGCGACCCCACGATGTTCCTCGAGCAGGCCGTCATCCGTCCGCGCCACATCGAGGTGCAGATCCTCGCGGACGCAACCGGCACCGACGCGGGCACGATCCACCTGTTCGAGCGGGACTGCTCGGTGCAGCGGCGCAACCAGAAGGTCGTCGAGATCGCGCCGGCACCGAACCTCGACCCCGCGATCGCGCAGGCACTGCACCGTGACGCCGTGGCCTTCGCCCGGTCGATCGGGTACGTGAACGCCGGCACCGTCGAGTTCCTGCTCGACACCGAGGGTGAGCGCCAGGGCCAGCACGTCTTCATCGAGATGAACCCGCGCATCCAGGTCGAGCACACGGTCACCGAGGAGGTCACCGACGTCGACCTGGTGCAGTCGCAGATGCGCATCGCGGCGGGGGAGACCCTCGCCGACCTGGGCCTGGCACAGGGAACCGTCGCCGTGCACGGCGCGGCGCTGCAGACCCGCATCACGACCGAGGACCCGACGCAGGGCTTCCGTCCGGACACCGGCCGGATCAGCACCTACCGCAGCCCCGGCGGCGCCGGCGTCCGGCTCGACGGCGGCACGGTCGCCACCGGCGCGCAGATCAGCCCGCACTTCGACTCGATGCTCGCGAAGATGACGTGCCGCGGCCGGGACTTCCCGGCGGCGGTGTCCCGGGCCAAGCGCGCACTCGCCGAGTTCCGCATCCGCGGCGTCAGCACGAACATCCCGTTCCTGCAGGCCGTGCTCGAGGACCCGGACTTCGCCCGCGGTGACGTCTCGACGAAGTTCATCGAGGAACGCCCGCAGCTCTTCGGCGGTCACGTCTCGAAGGACCGTGGCACGAAGGTGCTCACCTGGCTCGCCGACGTCACGGTGAACAAGCCGAACGGTGAGCGGTCGCCGCTGGTCACCGACCCGGCCGACAAGCTCCCTTCCACCGACCTGACGGCCCCGGTCCCCGCGGGGCAGCGCGACCGCCTGCTGGCGATGGGTCCGGCCGAGTGGTCGAAGGCCCTGCGTGCCCAGACGGCCCTCGCGGTGACCGAGACGACGATGCGTGACGCCCACCAGTCGCTCCTCGCCACCCGGGTCCGCACGAAGGACCTCGTCGCCGTCGCACCGCACGTCGCGCGGCTCACCCCGCAGCTGCTCAGCGTCGAGGCCTGGGGTGGTGCCACGTACGACGTGGCACTCCGGTTCCTCGGGGAAGACCCCTGGGAGCGCCTGGCCTCGCTGCGCGAAGCGATGCCGAACATCCCGATCCAGATGCTGCTGCGCGGCCGCAACACCGTCGGGTACACGCCCTACCCGACCGAGGTCACCGACGCCTTCGTCGACGAGGCGGCTCGGTCCGGCGTCGACGTCTTCCGCGTGTTCGACGCGCTGAACGACGTCAGCCAGCTGCGTCCAGCCCTGGAGGCCGTGCTCGCGACCGGCACGGCCGTCGCCGAGGCGGCGCTCTGCTACACCGCCGACCTCCTCGACCCCGCCGAGGACCTCTACACGCTCGACTACTACCTCCGGCTGGCGGAGCAGATGGTCGAGGCCGGCGCGCACGTCATCGGCATCAAGGACATGGCGGGGCTCCTCCGTGCCGGTGCGGCCGAGAAGCTCGTCACCGCCCTGCGCGAGCGCTTCGACCAGCCCGTGCACGTGCACACCCACGACACCGCCGGCGGCCAGCTCGCGACCCTGCTCGCCGCCTCGCGCGCCGGGGCCGACGCCGTGGACGTCGCCGCAGCACCGATGGCCGGCACGACCAGTCAGCCGAGCATGTCCGCCCTGGTCGCCGCCCTGGCCCACACCGAGCGCGACACCGGTCTGTCCCTCGACGCCGTCGGTGACCTCGAGCCCTACTGGGAGTCGGTCCGTCGCGTGTACGCACCGTTCGAGTCCGGGCTCGCCGGGCCGACCGGGCGTGTCTACAAGCACGAGATCCCCGGCGGTCAGCTGTCGAACCTCCGGCAGCAGGCGATCGCCCTGGGGCTCGGCGACCGGTTCGAGCAGGTCGAGGACTGGTACGCCGAGGCGAACCGGATCCTCGGGCGCCCGACGAAGGTCACGCCGTCGTCGAAGGTCGTCGGCGACCTCGCGCTGCAGCTCGCAGCGGTAGGTGCCGACCCGGTCGACTTCGAGCAGAACCCCGACAAGTACGACATCCCGGACTCCGTCGTCGGGTTCATGGCCGGCGAGCTGGGCGACCTGCCCGGTGGCTGGCCCGAGCCGTTCCGCTCGAAGGTCCTGGCCGGTCGCGACGTCCGACTCGAGATCACCCCGGTGCCCGCCGACGAGCGCGCGCACCTCGAGACCCCCGGGCCCGGGCGTCAGCAGGCCCTCAACCGCCTGCTCTTCCCGCAGCCCACGCAGCAGTTCCAGCGCGTGCGGGAGCAGTACGGCGACCTGTCCGTCGTCCCGACCGTCGACTACCTGTACGGGCTGCGCCCCGGACAGGAGCACAGCGTCCCGCTCGGCAAGGGCGTCGACGTGTTCGTCGGGCTCGAGGCGATCGGCGAGGTGGACGCCAAGGGCATCCGTACGGTCATGGCGACGATGAACGGGCAGCTCCGCCCGGTCGCCGTCCGCGACCGTTCGGTCGAGGTCGAGACGAAGGCGGCCGAGAAGGCCGACGCGTCCGACCCGAAGCACGTGGCCGCGCCGTTCTCCGGCGTGGTGACGCTCAAGGTCGCCGTCGGTGACGTCGTCGAGGCCGGTACGCCGGTGGCGAGCATCGAGGCGATGAAGATGGAAGCGGCCATCACGGCGCCCGTGTCGGGCACCGTCGGCCGACTCGCGATCCCGGTGACCCAGCAGGTGGACGCCGGCGACCTCCTGGTGGTGCTGCAGTAAATTGACCGTTCGTCCCATCCGCCTGTTCGGCGACCCCGTCCTCCGTTCGCCGGCCGACCCGATCCGACCCGAACTGCTCGGGAGCGCCGGGGTCCGTGACCTCGTGCAGGACCTCATCGACACCGTCAAGGAGCCGGGGCGTGCCGGGGTGGCCGCGCCCCAGATCGGCGTCGGGCTCCGTGCGTTCTCGTACAACGTGGACGGTGCGGTCGGCTACGTCCTCAACCCCGAGCTCGTCGAGGTCTCCGGGGAGCCCGAGCTCATGGAAGAAGGGTGCCTCTCCGTCCCGGGGCTCGGGTACCCGACGCGTCGCTTCCCGTACGCGAAGGTGCGGGGTGTCGACGTCGACGGCGCGGAGGTCGTCCTCGAGGGCACGGGCCTGATGGCCGAGGCGCTCCAGCACGAGTGCGACCACCTCGACGGCACCGTCTACGTGATGACGCTCGACCCCGAGGTCCGCCGCCAGGCACTGCGAGACATCCGCGCGCAGGACTGGTTCCACTGAGCGCTCCCACAGTCCCGCGTTCGCGAGCTGTGAACAGGGGTGTGACACCCCCACGGGGGATTGTCGCTTTGTCCTGACGAGGGGGTACCGTGCTGCTGTCGGCCTCCCACCGACGACCATCCCATCCCCCCAGGACTCCCGCATGACCAGTCAGAACGACGAGCTCAGCTCGCACCGCACCCGCACCAACCGTCGACCGGCCGAGACCACCGTCACGACCGGTTCGACCGCCGTCCTCGACGCCCCCGCGACGGAGCAGTCGCCGGAGGCCTGAGCCCGCAGGCGCCCCCGGCGCCCACTGCACGGCCTGGAGGCCCGGATCACGTCCGACGGACGTGACCCGGGCCTCTCTCCATCGGCAGGGCCGACCCGCCGCTGGCGCGGCGCGTCGGAACCGGCGACGTTGGCCCAGGCCGTTGCGTCCACACTCGCGCGCACCCGGCGGGATCGGGCGTACCTGGTCGAAAGGAACGACCCGGTACGCCCGGATCGACCCGGTACGCCCGGATCGACCCGGTACGCCCGGATCGACCCGGTACGCCCGGATCGACCCGGTACGCCCGGCGAGTGCTACGAGCGACTGCGGCGCCGACCCTCGATCACCGGAGTTGCCGTCGTCTGCACCTTCGACCCGGAGTAGATGTGGTCGATGTCCGCGGCGAAGTCCTGCAGGATCACCGACCGCTTGATCGTGAGCTTCGGTGTGAGGTGCCCGGAAGCCTCGGTCAGGTCCGTGTCGAGGATCGTGAACGACCGGACCGACTCGGCGCGGGAGACCCGGCCGTTGGCGGCGTCGATGGCCTCCTGGACGGCGGAGAGCACGCGCTCGTCGTACGCGGCCTCGTGCCCGCTCAGCGTCGGGGTGATGCCGCGGGACTCGCACCAGCCGGGGAGCATCTCGCGGTCGAGCGTCACGAGTGCTGCGACGAACGGCTTGCCCTCGCCGACCACCACGACCTGGCCGATGAGCGGGTGCTCGCGGATGCCGTCCTCGAGCGGTGCCGGCGCGACGTTCTTGCCGCTCGCGGTGACGATGAGCTCCTTGGCGCGGCCGGTGACGGTGAGGACCCCGTCGGCGTCGAGCCGGCCGAGGTCGCCGGTGCGGAACCAGCCGTCGGCGAAGGCGTGCTCCGTCGCCTCGTCGTTCCGCCAGTACCGGTCGAAGACGTCGACGCCGCGGATCAGGATCTCGCCGTCGTCGGCGATCCGGACCTCGATGCCGGGCAGCGCGCGGCCGACCGTCCCGATGCGGAGTTCCCGGGCGCGGTTGACCGTGGCGGGAGCGGTGGTCTCGGTCAGGCCGTACCCCTCGAGGATGAGCACGCCGATGGAACGGAAGAAGTGCGAGAGCCGGGGGGAGAGCGGTGCCGAACCGCTGACGGCGTACTCGACCCGTCCGCCGAGGGCGTCGCGGAGCTTGGCGTACACGAGCCGGTCGAACAGCTTGAACTTGAGCCCGAGCAGGAACGGCACCCTGCCGGCTGCGAGGGCCTCGGAGTGGGCGACCGCGGTGTCGGCCGCCGCCCGGAAGATCCTGCCCTTGCCACCGAGGTCGGCCTTCTGCTCGGCGGAGTTGTAGATCTTCTCGAACACCCGCGGGACAGCGAGCAGGAACGTCGGCTTGAAGGTCGACACCGCTCGCATCAGGTCCTTGGTGTCCGGCTCGTGGCCGACGAGGACGCCGGCGGACACCGACATCGCGGCGATGAACCGGGCGAAGACGTGGGCGAGCGGGATGAACAGCAGGGTCGAGGCGCCGTCGGCGACGACCTCGGGCATCGCCTCGCTCGCGCCCTCCACCGTGGCGGTGAAGTTGTCGTGCCGCAGGACGCAGCCCTTCGGTCGGCCGGTGCTGCCCGAGGTGTAGATGATCGTGGCGTCGTCGTGCCCGTGCACGTTCGCCGTCCGGGCGTCGAGTTCGTCGTCGGTGACGTCCTCGCCGAGCCGGGTCAGGTCGTCGAGGCCGCCACCGTCGATCGTCCAGTGCTGGCCCAGGGACGGCAGGTCGGGCGCGATGGAGGCGACGCGGCGCGCGTGCTCCTCCTGCTCGACGACGATCGCGACCGACTCGGAGTCGGACAGGATCCAGCGCACCTGGTCGGGGGAGCTCGTCTCGTAGACGGGCACGGACACCAGGCCGGCTGTCCACACGGCGAAGTCGACCAGGGTCCACTCGAGCCGCGTGCGGGACAGGATCGCGACGTGCGCGCCCGGTTCGAGCCCGGCGGCGACGAAGCCCTTCGCGATGCCACGCACCCGGGCGAGCGTCTCCGCCGCGGTGAAGGTGGTCCAGGCGTCGCCGTGGCGCTGGGCCAGGATCGGACGGTCGGGCGTCAGGCGGGCGCGGTCGCCGAGGAGCCGCGCTGCCGAGCCGTGGTCGGGGGCGACGGGACCCGCGCTGGGGGGTGTGGCGTGCCTCCCGGCCGACGGCGTGGTCCCGGTGGCGGCACTGCCAGCGCTGGACGTGTCGGTGGAGGCGCTGGTGCGTGCAGGACGCTGATCGTTCACGGTGACTCCCTTGTCTGCCGGTTCGACTCGAGTGCGCCTCAACACCGAGGCGACACCGCCAGCATAGGACGCGTCACCGGGCGTTCCGTGACTTCGCGGCGAACCGGTAGGCTCGTTGCTCGTGCACGCCATCGGAATCGACATCGGGGGCACCAAGATCGCGGGTGCGGTCGTGACGGAACTGGGCGAGATCGTCGCCGAGGACCGCGTGGCCACCAACGCTGCGGACCCGAACGCCATGCTCGACGACGTCGTCTCGATGGTCGAGCGACTCAGCTCGCTCCACCAGGTCGGCGCCGTGGGGGTCGCCGCCCCCGGGTTCATCGACGCCTCGCAGTCGATCGTCTACTACACGCCGAACATCCGCTGGCGGAACGAACCGCTCCGGCAGAAGCTGCAGCAGCGCCTCGGCGACCTGCACATCACGGTCGACAACGACGCGAACGCCGCCGGCTGGGCCGAGTTCCGGTTCGGCGCCGGTCGGCTCGTGTCCGACATGACCATGCTCACCATCGGCACGGGCGTCGGCGGGGCCATCGTGACCGAGGACCGCCTGTTCCGCGGGGGCTTCGGCACCGGCGGCGAGATCGGCCACCTGCGCATCGTCCCGAACGGGCTGCCCTGCGGCTGTGGCGCCCGAGGCTGCATCGAGCAGTACGGCTCGGGCCGTGCCCTGCAGCGCATGGCGAACGACGTCGCCGACGCCGGCGGCATCGGTTCGGCCCTGGCCGACGCCCGCGCGGACAACGGCGGCCAGCTCGACGGCAAGATCGTCGGCGACCTGATCCTGGCCGACGACCCGGGTGCCCTCGCGGCCCTCCGCCGGCTCGGTCGGCACCTCGGCGAGGCGTGCGCGTCGCTGTCCGCGGTGCTCGACCCGCAGCTCTTCGTGTTCGGTGGCGGCGTCGCCAGCGCGGGGGACAGGCTGCTCGACCCGATCAAGCAGGCGTACCTCAACAACCTGCCGGCCCGCGGGTACCACCCGGAGCCGGACTTCGTGATCGCCGAGCTCGTCAACGACGCCGGCGTCGTCGGTGCCGCCGACCTCGCCCGCATCCACGCCCGCACGGCGTAGGGTCGGGCCTCCCCACCACCCGGGCCACCCCCTTCTCACCACCTGGAGTCGTCGATGACCTACTGGCTGCTGAAGAACTTCGTGCTCGGCCCGCTCATCCTCACCCTGTTCCGGCCGTGGGTGGTCGGGCGTGAGCACGTCCCGACCTCGGGCCCGGTCATCTTCGCGTCGAACCACATCTCGTTCATCGACTCGGTGATCCTGCCCGCGGTGCTCGACCGCCGACTGTCGTTCCTGGCGAAGAGTGACTACTTCACCGGCCGCGGGCTGAAGGGCTGGGCGACGAAGACGTTCTTCAACGCCATCGGCCAGCTGCCGATCGACCGCTCCGGCGGCAAGGCCTCCGAGGCGTCGCTCCGCACCGGCCTGCAGGTCCTGGCGCGCGGTGAGCAGCTCGGGATCTACCCCGAGGGCACCCGCAGCCCCGACGGCAAGCTCTACCGCGGCCGCACGGGCATCGCCCGGATGATCCTCGAGGGGCGCGTGCTCGTCGTCCCCGTTGCCATGGTCGGCACGCGCGAGGTGCAGCAGATCGGGCAGCGCTTCCCGAAGATCAAGCGCGTCGGGGTCGTGTTCGGCAAGCCACTCGACTTCTCGCGGTTCCAGGGGTTCGAGACCGATCGCTTCATCCTGCGCAGCGTCACGGACGAGGTCATGCACGAGCTCGCAGGCCTGAGCCGTCAGGAGTACGTGGACGTCTACGCCACCAGCGTGAAGGAGCGGGCGAGCTCCGCGCGCGAGGCCGTCATGCGGGAACGGAAGTCGACGCCTGCACGTTAGGCTCTGATGGTCCCGGCACCCCGCCGGGACGCCCATCGACGACGCGTGGCCCGGTGCCGCTCAGCGTCGTCGGGCCGCCCGCACAGAACACCGAGGTAACGCCCTTGCCCGAGTCGACCGACTTCGTCGCCCTGCAGGATCCGGACGTCATCGAGGGGCTCGACTATTGGCGGACGCTCCCGATCAAGCAGCAGCCGACCTGGCCGGACGCCGCCGCTGCCGAGGCCGCCTCGGCCGAGATCGCCACGCTCCCGCCGCTCGTGTTCGCGGGCGAGGTCGACAAGCTCCGCGAGCGGCTCGCCGCGGCCGCGCAGGGCAAGGCATTCCTGCTGCAGGGCGGTGACTGCGCGGAGACCTTCGCCGGTGCCACCGCCGACTCCATCCGCGACCGGGTCAAGACGATCCTGCAGATGGCCGTCGTGCTGACCTACGGCGCCTCGATGCCCGTCATCAAGATGGGGCGCATGGCCGGGCAGTTCGCCAAGCCCCGCTCGAGCGACTTCGAGACACGTGGCGACGTCACGCTGCCCGCCTACCGCGGCGACATCGTGAACGGCTACGACTTCACGCCGGAGAGCCGGACGGCCGACCCGCGCCGCCTGGTGCAGGGGTACCACACCGCCGCTTCGACACTGAACCTGGTCCGTGCCTTCACGCAGGGGGGCTTCGCCGACCTGCGCCAGGTGCACTCGTGGAACAAGGGCTTCGCATCGAACCCCGCGAACGCCCGCTACGAGCACCTCGCCAAGGAGATCGACCGCGCGATCCGCTTCATGGACGCCTGCGGTGCCGACTTCGAGGCGCTCAAGCACGTCGAGTTCTACGCCTCGCACGAGGGGCTGCTGATGGACTACGAGCGCCCGATGACCCGCATCGACTCGCGTTCCGGCCTGGCGTACGACACGTCCGGTCACTTCATCTGGATCGGTGAGCGCACGCGGGACATCGACGGCGCCCACGTGGACTTCCTGTCGCGGGTGCGCAACCCGATCGGAGTGAAGCTCGGCCCGACGACGAGCGTCGACGACATGAAGGCGCTCGTCGACAAGCTCGACCCGAACCGTGAGCCGGGTCGCCTGACCTTCATCACGCGGATGGGCGCGGGCAAGATCCGCGACGAGCTGCCCAAGCTGCTCGAGGCGATCAAGGGCATGGACGCCAACCCGCTGTGGGTCACCGACCCGATGCACGGCAACGGCCTGACCACGCCGACGGGCTACAAGACCCGCCGCTTCGACGACGTCGTGGACGAGGTCCTCGGCTTCTTCGAAGCCCACCGCCAGGTCGGCACGTACCCGGGCGGCATGCACGTCGAGCTCACCGGTGACGACGTCACCGAGTGCCTCGGCGGCTCGGAGCACATCGACGAGGCCACCCTCGCCACCCGCTACGAGTCGCTGTGCGACCCGCGCCTCAACCACATGCAGTCCCTCGAGCTCGCCTTCCTGGTGGCCGAGGAACTCGGCGCGCACCAGCCCGACCGCGCGTAACGCAGGAACCGTCTCGTCGAAGCGACAGAACCCCGCGGCGTGTTCGCGGGGTTCTGTCGCTCTCGTGTGTCGGACGGGAGGCCCGTGGCGGCGTCGCCACGGGCCTCCCGTCCGTCCCGGGGGCGCGGCCGAGGCCGGGGTGCGGAGCGTCGTCATCTCCTGCTCGCGAGAGCGACAGTGTGCCGCCGAACGGTGGGAGCACACTGTCGCTTCCGCGACCGTGTCGGCGCGACCCACGCGGCGCCTTGCCGGCGCTACTGGTCGTAGGACAGGGTGATCGTGTCGCCGCGGTGGACGGTGGCGCCGGCGCCCGGGTCGGTGCCGGTGACCGGCAGCTTCGACTTCCAGTCGTAGAAGCCGCAGAGGATGTTCGTGCAGTCGGGCACGGAGACCTCGAGACCGAGGTCCTCGAGGGTCTTCGTCGCCTCGTTGATCGTGGGCCGTTCCGCTCCGAGGTCCGGCAGGGTGATCGGCGTCGGCCCCTTCGACACGACGACGTCCACCGCCGACCCGCGCACGGCGGGGGAGTCCTGCACGGCGGCGGAGACGATCTGGCCCGCGGGCACGGTGTCGCTGTACTCCTCGGTGCGGGCACCGAGGATCAGTCCGACCTCGTCGAGTGCGGCGGAGGCCTCGTCGACCGTCTTGCCGACCACGTCGGGCACCGGGCCGAGCGACACGGTCAGGGTGACCGGCCCGGTCTCGCCGTAGGCCTGCACCGTCGTGAGGTCGAGCGCCTTGCCGCCGGGCGCCCGACCGGTCGCCGCGACCACGGTGTCCTTCGGGGCGTCGGCGGAGAACTCGTACCGGTCGTCCTGCAGCTCGAAGTCGTCGTCGAGCGCCGCCGTCACGGTGGAGAGCGGCTGACCGACGATCGCCGGCAGCGGGATCATCCGGGGGCCGTTCGACACGACGATCTGCACCGCCGTGCCCTTCTGCACCACGCGCTCCGCGGCCGGCTTCGTCGTGGAGACCTGCCCCTTCGCGACGACGGCGTCGAACCGTGTCCCGGTCTTCGACGCCGCCTGCAGGCCCTGTGCTTCGAGCAGCTGCCGGGCCTGCGAGACCGACTTGCCCGTGACTTCCGGGATGCGCACGTTGCCACCCGGCCCGGGGCCGAAGTACCAGCCGAAGCCGGCTCCGATCAACGCGAGCACGACGACCACGGACAGCAGGATCCAGCCGCGCTTCCGACGCTTCGCCGACTGGTCGGCGAGCCGCTGTCCGGCGGGGGAGAGCACGCCGGGCTGTGCCCCGGTACGTCGGGGGCCCGGAGCGTTGCCGCGGGCACGGGCGGGCGCTCGACCGCGGTCGCCGGTGTCCCGGTCGCCGGACCGGTCGATGATGGCGGTCTCGTCCGCTCCTGCTGCTCCTGCGGCCCCGACCGAGGCCGCGGCGGCTGCGGCGCCGAGCGTGCCGGCGCCACCGGAGGGCAGGATCGCGGTCCCGTTCTCGGGGCGGAGCACGGCCGTGCGGTACTGGCCGGTCGCACGCTGCTGGTTCCCCGACACGTGGTCGAGCATCTCGCGGGCGTCGCGAGGGCGGTCCTCGGGGTCGCGTGCGGTCGACCAGGCGACCAGCTCGTCGAGCTCCGGCGGCACCCCGGACACCGCGGCACTCGGCGCCGGCACGGAGTCGTTGGCGTGCTGGTAGGCGATCTGCATCGGCTGCTCGCCCTTGTAGGGCTGCTCGCCGGTGAGCATCTCGTAGAGCATGATGCCGAGCGCGTAGATGTCGCTGCGCGAGTCGGCGGCACCGCGCGTCACGAGCTCGGGGGACAGGTAGGCGATCGTCCCGAGCAGGGCCGCGCCGGTCGCCGTGTTCGCGGTCGTGGCCCGGGCCAGGCCGAAGTCGCCGAGCTTGATGCGGCCGTCGTCGGCGAGCAGGACGTTCTCGGGCTTCAGGTCGCGGTGGACGATCCCGGCGCGGTGGGCCGAAGCGAGGCCGGCCAGCACGGCGCGCAGGATGTCCGTCGCCTGCTCGGGCGTCAGGGCGTGGTGTTCCTGCAGCAGGTCCCGCAACGTGATGCCGGGGATGTACTCCATGACGATGTAGGCGATCTCGCCCTCGGCGCCCTGGTCGTAGACGCCCACCAGGTTCGGGTGCGACAGCCGTGCGGCCGAACGGGCCTCCTGGATGAAGCGCTCACGGAACGCCTGGTCGTCGGCCAGGTGCCCGTGCATGATCTTGATCGCGACGCGTCGCTCGAGGCGCACGTCGGTCGCGAGGTAGACGGTCGCCATGCCCCCGCGCGCGATGCGGGAGCGGACGCGGTACCGCTGATCGATCATGCGACCGATCATCGGGTCCGTGGCGGCGTTGGTGGTCATCGGCGGCATTCTACGAATCGAGACCGCACTCGGACGCACCGGCGCACCGGCCGTGACCCAATCTCGATCTTCCGGATGAGGCTCAGAGGGTCGCCAGCCAGCCCTCGGCGGCGCTCGCCCAGGTGGCGTAGGCCTTCGGGTAGGCGGAGAGCTGCACGGCCTGGGCCGCGTCGGTGATGCTCATCGACGACCAGCCGGGCACGTCGAGCAGCCCGCGGGTCGTGCCGGCGTTCGGGTTGTTCCGCCCGCCGAAGAACAGCGCGGTGGCGTGCGCCGGGTCCTGCAGTGCCGCCGCGCTGCCCCAGCCCTGGCTCGGACGCTGCTGGAACAGACCGACCGAGTCGCGGTCGCCGTGCGCCAGGTTCCGGAGGCTCGACTCCTGCATCGCTGCGGCGAGGGCCACGACGATGCCGCGGTCCGGGACGCCGAGCGATCGACCGACGGAGACGATGGTCGCGGCGTTCTGGCGCTGCTCGGCGCTCAGGCCGACGGCGCCGCTCACCGCAGCGCTGGCAGCGACCGCGGGGGCGGCGGTGGCGTTCGACGACGGGATGACGAGCGTCTTGCCGGCGTAGATCGTGCTCGTGTACGACAAGCCGTTCGCCGACAGGAGCGACTTGACCGAGACGTGGTGCGCGGCGGCGATCGAGGCCACGGTGTCGCCGGCGCTGATCTTCACGCTCGACGTGGTCGACGGGGCCGCGGCGGTCGACACCGACGGCGTCGACGACGAGCCGTGCGGCACCCGCAGCGTCTGGCCGGGGTAGATGACGCTGCGCTGCGACAGCTTGTTCGCGCTGAGGAGCGCCGTGGTCGACACGCCGACGCGGGACGCGATGCCGGAGACGGTGTCGCCGTGCTTCACGTGGTAGCTCGAGGTGTCGGCCCCGGAGCCGCCGGTCGACCCGGAGGTCCGCACCGCGGCCGTGGTGACGGCGGGCGTCGATGCCAGGTGGAGCGTCTGCCCGGGGTGGATGATCGTGTTCCAGCCGAGGCCGTTGCGCACGAGGATCTCCTGCGCGGACAGGCCGAAGCGGGCGGCGATGCCCGAGACCGTGTCGCCGTGGTGGACGGTGTAGCTCGTGGGCACAGCGGCGGTGGGGGCCTTCGTGGTGGCGGCGACCGTGCGCACGACGGTCTGCGACGGACGGGCGACGGCGGTGCCGAACACCGGGCGGTCGGTCACGGCGCGGTCCTGGTCGACGTGGCGCTTGTGGTTCGCGTCGGCGTCGTCGTGCCGCGGCTCTGCGTGCGCGACCGGGCCGGTCAGACCGGCGGTCACGGCGATCGTGCCCGCGAGCACGATGGGCATGGTGGCGAACCGGGCGGATCGTGCGCGCCGGGCGACTTCGTCTGCAGCGTGGTCCACGGGTTTCTCCTGATCTCGACTGAGCCGTGCGCACGCGTGCGCGCACTCACAGGTGCCACAACGCTGGCATGGCCTGATTCCCAAGTCAACCAGAGAGTCAGATGGGGTGGATGTGACGAATGTGACGAACGAGGCGGATTCACTCCGGCGGTCACTCTGGCACCATGGGCGTGTGAGTGCCGCACCCGCCGACGACCTGTCCCTCTCCGAACGCTGGCTGACCGTCCCCGAGCTGGTGGACATGTTCAGTACGAGCCCCGGACGGATCCACCGACTCTTCGAGCAGAAGACCCTGCTGGCAGCCCGCGTCGGCGGTGTGCTGCGCGTGCCGGTCGAGTTCCTCGAGGACGGCGAGCCCATGCCCGAACTCCGCGGCACGCTGATCGTGCTCGGCGACAACGGCTTCACCGACGACGAAGCGGTGCGCTGGATGCTCACCGTCGACGACGCGATGGGCACCACGCCGATCGCGGCGCTGCGCGCCGGCCGCAAGGCCGAGGTGCGTCGCATCGCCCAGTCGCTGCTCTAGACGCGTTCCGGACGGACGGGAGGCCCGGTGCCAGCTGGCACCGGGCCTCCCTTTCGACGTGTGGCCGTGTCTAGGACGACCGGCGGCTGACCGTGTCGGCCAGCGACGCGAGCTGCTCGCGCGCCGACGGCGTCAACGGCGAGGCGTCGAGCGCCGCCTTGGCGCGCTGGACGTGCCGCTCGATCGACCGCTCCACGGCGGCCACGGCACCGGACTCGGTGAGGGTCGCGCGGAGCATCTGCACCTGCTCCTCGTCGAGGTCGGGGTCACCGAGGAGCTCGTCCAGGAGCTGCCGCGGACCGCTCGCCAGCGTCTTGCGCGCCGAGGCGATGAGGACGGTGCGCTTGCCCTCGCGCAGGTCGTCGCCGGCCGGCTTGCCGGTGACCTCGGGGTCGCCGAAGACCCCGAGCATGTCGTCGCGGAGCTGGTACGCCACGCCGAGGGGGAGTCCGAAGGCGCGGAGGCCCTCGAGCTGGGAGTCGCTCGCGCCGGCGACCAGGGCGCCGATGACCAGCGGGGCCTCGATCGAGTACTTCGCCGACTTGAAGACGATGACGCGCTGGGCGCGGAGCAGGTGCTCGGACTCGTCGATGACGGGCCAGGCGGTCTCCTCGTGCACGTCGAGGTACTGCCCCGCCGTGACGTCAAGGCGCATCGCGTGGAACTCCTGGCGGACGATGCGGGCCCGCACCGGGTCGAGGAGCGCGAGGCCCTCGTCGAACACTGAGTCGCTCAGCGAGAGCAGCAGGTCGCCGAGGAGCAGCGCGGAGTTCGTGCCGTACTGCCCGCGGTCGCCGACGAAGCCGGACTCCTCGTGCAGGGACTCGAAGCGGCGGTGCGCTGCCGGACGCCCACGACGGGTGTCCGAGCGGTCCATGATGTCGTCGTGCACCAGGGCTGCGGCGTGGAAGACCTCGAGCGCTGCGGCGACCGTGACGACCGCCTCGGCGGTGGTCTGCCGCGAGCCCTCGGCGAGAGGGTCGAACGAGCCGGAGCGCCCCGCGACCGACTGCCATCCCCAGTAGCAGAACAGGGCCCGGAAGCGCTTGCCGCCGGACAACAGGTCTCGGGCGTACCGGTCGAACGGCGCGAGGTCGGGGCTGATCGCGAGGAGCCGTTCACGCTGCTCGTCGAGTGCCCGGTCGATACGCGCCGATACGAGGTCCACTAATCGCGTACTCTCAGCCACGATCCCTACCCTAGTGGAGTGGTCGGGGCATAGAATCGGCCCACTCAACCCGTGTTTTCCAACCCCGCGTCGATCCCAGGAACAGAGGGAACCAAGATGCCGCTCTCGGAACAGGAGCAGCGCCTTCTCGAAGAGATGGAGCGCAGCCTCTACCAGAACGATTCCGATTTCGTGGCTCGTGTCACACGTCGACAGGGTCGTCCGACGTACACAGCCATCACGCTCGGGGTGCTCGGCGCACTCGCCGGGGTCGCCATCGTCATCGTCGGCCTCGTCATCAAGGCGCCGCTGCTGGGCATCCTCGGCTTCGTCGTGATGCTCGCCGGTGTCCTGTTCGCGCTGCGCCCGGGCATGCGTGCCCCGAAGGCGAAGCCCGCTCGGCCGGGCAAGCCCGCGTCCGGTGGGTCGGCGCGCCCGTCAACCGGTGGTGGCGGGTCCTTCATGGACCGGATGAACGAGCGCTGGGACAAGCGTAACGA
The DNA here is from genome assembly GCF_903970855.1 of Curtobacterium sp. ME12. NCBI lineage: Bacteria > Bacillati > Actinomycetota > Actinomycetes > Micrococcales > Microbacteriaceae > Curtobacterium > Curtobacterium sp. ME12. Next base: position 19,665 of record NZ_CAJCKD010000012.1, on the reverse strand, counting down.
CCAGAGTCAGTAGCTGCCGGGGGTCAGCAGGACTCCCTCCACACTCCTCCACGGGGTCGGCCTTCGGGTCGGCCCCGTTTCGTGTTCCCGGGGCCGGCGGGGTCCTTCGGCGGTGTCCGGCCGGGGTCGTGTCCGCGCGAGTGGTCACGACATGCCGCGTGCTGGCCGCCGGGGGTGCAGGAACCGTCGGCTGGGGTCCGCGCGAGCGACAGTTCGTGACCACTCGGCGTCGCGGCGGCAGCACGTCGTGACCATGCGCTGACCGGCGGCTGGGCGGGGTGGAGCCGACCGCGCGCCCGCGGGAGCACCGCGGTGGTGGTGGGGCGGGCCTCCCGGCCGGGGGTGGACCGCCGCCGGTGTCTGCGCGAGTGGTCACCACATGCCGTGCGCTGGCCGCCGGGGGTGCTGGATCTGTCGACTGGGGCCCGCGCGAGCGACAGTTCGTGACCACTCGGCGTCGTGCGCCCGCGGCGCGCCCCGGAGTGCTCCACCGGCTGCGAAAGTCCTCCACTTTCCTCCACGCCTGTTCCGGTGCCCGTGAACCGCATGAATCCGGGCATCTGCGGCCGTCCCCGCGGGTTGCGTGCCGCTCTCCGTGCCCCCAGTAGGGGTGTCTCGGGCGGAAAAGGGAGCGGATTCCTGGGCGTGGGGAGGGGAGTGGAGTAAAGTGGGGCTCGCAACGGTCCGGTGGAGCGGAGGGGAGGCCCGACGTGCTGCTCGGTACTCATGCCCCGAAGCTCGACGAGAAGGGTCGCGTGATCCTCCCCGCCAAGTTCCGGGAAGAACTGTCCGGCGGGCTCGTGATGACCCGCGGCCAGGAACGCTGCGTCGTGGTCTTCAGCGCCCGGACGTTCGAGGAACTCCACGAACGCATCCGGACCGCCCCGATGACGTCGAAGCGCACCAGGGACTACATGCGTCTGTTCCTCTCGGGAGCCAGCGCCGAACAGCCCGACAAGCAGAACCGCGTGACGATCCCGCAGAACCTCCGCGAGTACGCGGGGCTCGAACGGGACCTCACGGTCATCGGCAGCGGTGACCGTGCCGAGATCTGGTCCACCCCCGCGTGGGAGGCCTACTACGCCGAAGCCGAAGAGGCATTCGCCGACAACGACGAGGAGGTGATCCCGGGGATCTTCTGATCCGCGGATCGGGACTCCCAGCCGTGAAGCCCTGACGCCACTTCCCCGGTGTCAGGTCGCATGGATGGGGATCCGGACCCACGGCCCAGGAGACGAGGGGCTGCACATGGCCGAGAACGACAACGAGACGCCACGCTTCCCGCACACGCCGGTGATGCTCCAGCGCATCGTCGACCTCTTCACGCCGACGCTCGAGGGCCCGGGCAAGGTCGTCGTCGACGCCACGCTCGGCATGGGCGGCCACTCCGAAGGCCTGCTCGAGCGGTTCCCGGAGCTCACGCTCATCGGGCTCGACCGCGACACCGACGCACTCGGCATCGCGGGGGAGCGCCTGGCCCGCTTCGGCGACCGCGTCCGGCTCGTGCACACCGTGTACGACGGCATCGTCGACGCGATCGAGGGCGAGGGCTTCACGAAGGTCGACGGCGTGCTCTTCGACCTCGGGGTGAGCTCGCTGCAGCTGGACCGTGCCGACCGCGGGTTCGCGTACAGCCAGGACGCCCCGCTCGACATGCGGATGGACCGGACCGAGGGGCAGACCGCCGCCGACGTCCTGGCCACCTACGACGAGGGCGAACTCCGCCGCATCTTCCAGCGCTACGGCGAGGAGAAGCTCGCCGGCCGCTACGCCCGAGCGATCGTCGAGCGGCGGGCGACGAAGCCGTTCGAGATGTCCGGCGACCTGGTCCAGGTGCTGCACGACGCGACCCCGGTCGCCATCCAGCGCCAGGGGCACCCGGCCAAGCGTGTCTTCCAGGCGCTCCGCATCGAGGTCAACGCCGAACTCAGCGTGCTCGAGCGGGCGATCCCGGCGGCGCTCGACGCCATCGCGGTCGGCGGCCGGATCGTCGTCGAGTCGTACCAGTCCCTCGAGGACCGCATCGTCAAGCGGGCACTGGTGGAGCGCACGAAGTCGAGCGCCCCCGCCGGGCTGCCGGTGGAGCTGCCCGAGCACGCCCCCACCTTCTCCCTGATCGTCAAGGGCGCCGAGCTGGCCGACGAGGCCGAACGCGCCGCCAACCCCCGAGCAACCCCCGTGCGCCTGCGCGCGGCCGAGCGGATCCGGAACTGACATGAGCACGAACCTCGCACTCGTCGACCCTGCGGTCGTCCCGTCGCGGGCCCCGCGCCCCGACCGTCAGCACCGTCCCGAGCTGGTCGAGGTCACCCCGACCGCGGCCCAGCGCCGGGCACGCCCCCGCATCGGGTACGCCGTGGTGGCCGTCGCCGCGCTCGGGATCCTGCTGCTCGCGCAGCTCGGCATCAGCATGGTGCTCAGCCAGGGCGCGTACACGCTCAACTCGCTGACGGCCGAGCAGACGAACCTGTCCCGCACGCAGCAGTCGCTGTCCGAGCAGCTCCGGGTCCTCGACTCGCCGCAGAACCTGGCCCGCAACGCGCAGTCGCTCGGCATGATCGCGAACTCGACGCCCGTGTACCTCGACCCGAAGACCGGTCGGGTCTACGGCACGCCGACGCCGGCCAAGCCCGACGAGGCCACGGCGTCCACCGAGAACCAGGTGCCGAACTCGCTGCTGAACGACGTCCCGCTGGCCACGAAGCCGGGCGACACGTCGACGAGCAAGGAGACGGGCACGACGAGCACGTCGAGCACGACGAGCACGTCGAGCGCGTCGAGCACGTCGAGCAGCACGTCGGGCACCACGAACGCCACGGGATCCACCGACAGCACCGCCACGTCTGAGAAGACGAGCGGTGCCAGCGCGTCGGACCAGGGGACGGCGAAGTCGTCCGTAGAGTCCGACGCGAACCCGCTCCAGGCGCCCTCCACCCGGTGACCGGCGGGTCCGCCGCACCCTCAGCACCACCCGGGAAGGACCGCACCGCGTGACGAAGACGATCCGCAACCGACGCCTGCGCTACAGCATCGTGATGCTCGCCGTGATCGCCCTCGTCGGGGTGTTCGTGGTGCGGCTCGTCGACATCCAGGTCGTCCAGGCGTCCGAGCTGAACAAGGCGTCGGCGCAGAAGCGCAGCATCCCCGTGACGATCTACGGCACCCGCGGGTCGATCGTGGACCGCAACGGCACCGAACTCGCCGACAGCGTCACCCGGTACAACATCACGACCTCGCCACGCCTGGTGAAGGGCTTCGAGGGCAAGCTCGGCGGCACCCGCATCAAGCACGTCAGCGTCGGCACCGCCCTCAGCGCGCTGGCGAAGGCCTCCGGCGGTGACGTCGCGACGATGCGGAAGAACATCGCCGCGAACCCGAAGTCCGACTTCGCGTACCTGGTCAAGGGCCTCGACGTGCAGCACTACGAGGCCGTGCGTGCACTCGGCATCCCCTGGCTGTACCCGGAGCCGCAGGCAGCGCGGGTGTACCCGACGGGTGCGACCACGGGCAACCTCACCGGCTTCATGGGCACCGACGGCGCCCAGGCCGGTCTGGAGTACTCCTACAACCAGTGCCTGGCGGGCACGAACGGCTCCGAGACGTACGAGCGCGGCGAGGACGGTGTGCAGCTCCCGGGCAGCACCGTGACCACGAAGAAGGCCAGGGACGGCGGCACGCTCGAGACCACCATCGACAGCGACCTGCAGTACATGGCGCAGCAGACCATCGCGTCCGCCGCCAAGACCCTGCAGGCGGAGTCCGCGACGGCGACGGTGACGAGCGTCAAGACGGGCGAGCTGCTCGCGGTCGCCGACTACCCGACCGTGGACCCGAACGACGTCGACGCCACGACCGACAAGGGCGCCTTCGGGTCCCGCGCGCTGACGGCGTCGTACGAGCCGGGCTCCACGATCAAGGCCGCCATCGCCGCCGCGCTGATCGACCAGGGCAAGTCGAACCCCACCGACCAGGCCGTCGTGCCGTACTCGCGCACGTTCCCCTGGGGCGGCACGATCCACGACTCGGAGTTCCACGCCACCGAGAACCTCACGCTGACCGGCATCTTGCAGAACTCGTCGAACGTCGGCATCACCGAGCTCGGCGCACGACTGACGGCACAGCAGCGCTTCGACTACATGAAGAAGTTCGGACTGTTCGAGCCGGAGACCGCGATCGACTACCCGGGCCAGCCGTCGATGGACTACGGCACGAGCCCGGACTGGGACCAGCAGACGAACATCAACTCGATGTTCGGCCAGGGCATCTCGACGACCGCGGTCCAGGTCGCGAGCGTGTTCCAGACGATCGCGAACGACGGTGTCCGGATCCCGCTGCACTTCGTCAAGGGCTGCACCACGGCCGACGGCAAGACGATCGACGCGCCCGACGTGCAGAAGCAGCGGGTCGTCTCCGCAGCAGCCGCCACGCAGGTCACCGACATGCTGCAGAGCGTCGTCACGGGTGGCACGCTGGTGGGCATGAAGCCGATCTCCGGCTACAACATCGCCGCGAAGACGGGGACCGCCGAGGTGGCCGAGGGGTCGCAGGGCTACGGCGGTCAGCGCATCACGTCGGTGGCCGGAATGGCACCCGCCGAAGACCCCCAGTATGTTGTCACGGTGACGTTCACGAAGCCGCAGACCAACAAGTGGTCCAGCGGAGCGGCTCCGGCGTTCCGCACACTCATGTCCCAGGTGCTCGAGAAGTACCGAGTAGCCCCCTCCGCGTCCGAGGCGAAGCTCTACCCGTCCACGTGGTGAGGAAGAAGGAACACTTGTCCGCACGGATCCCCCCGGTCCTCCGACCCGAACACCCGACCCCGAGGGCCGTCTCCGAACTCGCCAACGCGTTCGGTCTGCGAGTCGTCGGCTCGGTCGACAGCATCGAGACCACCGGGGTCACCCTGAGCGCCACCGAGGTGCAGCCGGGTGACCTGTTCGTCGGCGTGCACGGTGCGAACCGGCACGGCGCACAGTTCGCGACGGAGGCCGCCGAGCGCGGCGCCGTCGCCGTCCTGACCGACCAGGACGGCGTCGCACTGGTCGAGCCGTCCGGGCTGCCGGTGCTCGTCGTCGACGACCCCCGCGCCGCCCTCGGCGACGTCGCGGCGTGGGTCTACCGCACGCACCCCGACGAGGCCACCGACCTGCCGCAGCTGTTCGCCGTCACCGGCACGAACGGCAAGACGAGCACGTCCTACATCCTCGAGGGCATCCTCAAGCAGCTCGGCCTGGTCACCGGCCTGAGCTCGACCGCCGAGCGCCACATCGGTTCGCTCAGCGTGACGAGCCGCCTGACCACGCCCGAGGCCAGCGAGATGCACGCGCTCCTCGCCCGCATGCGCGAGAGCGAGGTCCGCGCGGTCGCCGTCGAGGTCAGTGCCCAGGCCCTCAGCCGGCACCGCGTCGACGGCATCGTCTTCGACGTCGCGGCCTTCACGAACCTGTCGCACGACCACCTCGACGACTACGCCGACATGGAGGAGTACTACCAGGCGAAACTCCCGCTGTTCCAGCCCGAGCACGCCCGTCGCGGCGTCGTCTCGCTGGACACCGACTGGGGCCACCGCGTGGTGCAGGACTCCCGCATCCCGGTCACCACGATCACCGTGCACCCCGACGTCGAGGCCGAGTGGCACGTCGACATCGTCGAGGCGCACGCTGCCTACACCGAGTTCCGTCTGACCGGCCCCGAGGGCCGCGAACTGACCACCCGTGTGCCGCTCATCGGCTGGCACATGGCGGCGAACGCGGCACTCGCGATCGTCATGCTCGTCGAGGGCGGGTTCGAGCTGGGTGCCATCGCGCACGCGCTGGAGAGCAACCACCGCCGCTACCCCGACGAGGACGACGCGAGCGAGCGCGACGGCGGGACGCACCGCGTCTCCGCCATCGAGTGCTACCTGCCCGGCCGCACCGAGCGCGTCTCCGGCGAGCACGGCCCGAGCGTCTACGTCGACTTCGGCCACAGCGCCGACGCCTTCGAGAACACCCTCGCCGCGGTCCGGCAGTTCACCTCCGGCAAGGTCCTCATGCTGTTCGGCGCCGACGGCGACCGCGACACCACGAAGCGCGGTGACATGGCCCGCGTGGCGGCGGCCGGCAGCGACATCCTCGTCGTCACCGACCACCACCCGCGCTTCGAGGACGCCGCGTCGATCCGGAAGACCCTGGTCGACGCCGCACGTGCGGCGTACCCCGACCACGAGATCCACGAGGTCAGCCCGCCCGAGGCGGCGATCCGCACGGCTGTGAGCCTGGTCGGCGAGGGGGACTCGATCCTCTGGGCCGGCCCGGGGCACCAGGACTACCGCGACATCCAGGGCGTCCGCACGCCGTACTCCGCCCGCGACGAGGCCCGCGCGGCCCTGCGCGAGGCCGGCTGGGAGCCGAACTCCGGTCCGGCGGAGGACGTCCGATGATCGCCATGACCCTCGCCGAGATCGCCACCGCGGTCGGCGGCGAGCTGATCGGCGGCGCGCAGGCGACCGACGTCGCCGAGCCCGGCGACCTGGTCGTCGAGGGCTCGGTCGAGACCGACTCGCGCCTGGTCCGCCCCGGCAGCGTCTTCTTCGCCCTGCCCGGCGAGGTCACCGACGGCCGTCGCTTCGTGCCCGCAGCGGTCGACGCCGGTGCCGCCCTGGTCGTCACGCCCGACCGCGTGGACACCAGCGCGCCGCAGATCGTCGTCGCGGACGGGTACGAGGCCCTCGCTGCGCTCGCCCACGAGGTCGTCACGCGCGTCCGGATGAGCACCGCGGACCGCGTCGACGCCGACGGTCGCCCGGCGCCCCTGCGGGTCGTCGGCATCACCGGCTCGAACGGCAAGACGAGCACGAAGAACATGCTCCGCACGATCCTCGAACAGCACGGCGCGACCGTCGCGCCCGAGGGGTCGTTCAACAACCACGTCGGCGCGCCGATCTCGATGCTCCGCATCACGGACGACACCCGGTACCTGGTGGTCGAGATGGGCGCGAGCGGCGTCGGCCACATCGCCAAGCTCGTGTCGATCGCCGAGCCCGACGTCGGCGTCGTCCTCAAGGTGGGCCTCGCGCACGCCGGCGAGTTCGGCGGCATCGAGGCGACGCAGCGTGCGAAGTCCGAGATGGTGACCGACCTGCCCGAGACCGCCACGGCCCTGCTCAACGTCGACGACGACCGCGTGGCGTCGATGCGTGACCTGACGGCCGCGCGGGTGGTGGGCTTCGGCACGTCGGCCGAAGCCGACTACCGCGTCTCCGGCATCGAGACGGACCGCAGCGGCACCCGCTTCACCCTCACCGCGCCTCCCCGCCGCCCCGAAGGCGACCGCCCGACGGACGCGACCCTGACTGGAGGCCCGGATCACGTCGACGTGCGCCTCGCGATCCTGGGTGAGCACCACGCGATGAACGCGTCCGCCGCGCTCATCGTCGCCCACCTGTGGGGCGTCCCGCTCGCCGACGGCGCCGCGGCGCTCGCGTCGATGACGCGGGCCGAGCGCTGGCGCATGGAGCTGCTCCAGGGCGGCCCCGAGGGCGTCACCGTCATCAACGACGCCTACAACGCGTCGCCCGACTCCACCGCGGCGGCGCTGCGGACCCTGGCGCAGATCGTGCGCCCGGGGGAGCGGACCGTCGCCGTGCTCGGTGAGATGGCCGAGCTCGGTGAGTACTCCGTCGAGGAGCACGATCGCATCGGTCGGCTCGTCGTCCGCCTCGGCATCGGACAGCTCGTGGTCGTCGGCCGCGGCGCGATGCCCATCCACCAGGCCGCCACCCTCGAGGGATCGTGGGACGGCGAGTCCGTGTACATCGAGGACGTCGACGACGCCGTCCGTGCCATGCAGGAGATGCTCCGCCCCGGCGACGTCGTCCTCGTCAAGTCCTCGAAGTCTGCCGAACTGCGATTCCTCGGCGACCGCCTCGGAGGTGTCACCGAATGATCGCGCTCCTCGTCGCCGGCGCCACGTCGCTGGTGTTCACGTTGCTGCTCACCCCGTTCTTCATCAAGCTCTTCCACCGTCTCGGGTGGGGGCAGTTCATCCGTGACGACGGTCCACAGTCCCACCACACCAAGCGCGGCACCGCCACCATGGGCGGCATCGTCCTGATCATCGGTGCGGTGATCGGGTACTTCGTCGGTCACCTGGTGGGACCCGACTCGATCACGCTGTCCGGCCTGCTCGTGCTGTTCCTGATGGTCGGGCTCGGGTTCGTCGGCTTCATCGATGACTTCCTCAAGGTCCGGCGTCAGCGGAGCCTCGGGCTCGGCGGCTGGGCGAAGATCCTCGGCCAGGTCATCGTCGGCGTCATCTTCGCCACGATCGCCCTGGTCGTGCCGACGTCGAACGGCAAGCCCCCGGCGTCCACGATGATCTCGGCCGTCCGCGACGTGCCGTGGCTCGACTTCATGGCGCTCGGCACGGTCATCGGCACCGTGCTGTTCCTCGCCTGGATCGTCCTGCTGACGGTGTCCACGTCGAACGGCGTGAACGTGGCGGACGGGCTCGACGGCCTGGCCACCGGGTCGAGCATCCTCGCGATCGGCTCGTACGTCATCATCGGCTTCTGGCAGTCGAACCAGATGTGCGGTGGGACCCGTCTCGACGCGAGCACCGAGCACGCCTGCTACACGGTGTCGAACCCGCTCGACCTCGCCGTGGTGGCGGCCGCGGTGTGCGGTGGGCTGATCGGGTTCCTCTGGTACAACACGTCGCCCGCCCAGATCTTCCTCGGGGACACCGGCTCGCTCGGGCTCGGCGGCGCCCTGGCCGGTCTCGCGATCCTCAGCCGGACCGAGCTGCTGCTCATCCTCATCGGTGGCCTGTTCTTCATCGTCACCGGCTCCGTCATCCTCCAGCGGGCCTACTTCAAGATCACCCACGGCAAGCGCATCTTCCTGATGAGTCCGCTGCACCACCACTTCGAACTGAAGGGGTGGGCCGAGGTGACCGTCGTCGTCCGCTTCTGGATCATCGCCGGGCTCTTCGTCGCGGCGGGGGTCGGACTCTTCTACCTCGAATGGATCGCACGCGTTGGTTGACCCAGTGTCCTCGCCGTCCCGCCTCCACTCCCTCGACAGCTGGTACTCCGAGGGGTGGAAGGGGCTCAACGTCGCCGTCCTCGGTCTCGGTGCCACCGGGTTCTCGGTCGCCGACACGCTGGTGGAACTCGGCAGCGAGGTGACGGTCTACTCGTCCGACGCCCCTGCCGACAGCGTCGAGCTGCTCGACGTGATCGGTGCCCGGTTCCTGCAGACGCCGCTCGACACCGTGCCGGACGCCCTCGTGCAGCAGGCACCCGACGTCGTCATCGTGTCGCCGGGGTTGCCCCCGCACAACGCCACCGTGCAGTGGTCGGTGACGAACAGCACCGTCTGGGGCGACATCGAGCTCGCCTGGCGCGTGCGCGACAAGGTCGTCCGTGGCCCGGTCGCGGCCCCCTGGATCACGATCACGGGCACGAACGGCAAGACGACGACGACACAGCTCACGACCGCGATGTACGAGGCCGGCGGCCTGCGTGCCGTCGCGTGCGGGAACATCGGCGTGCCGGTGCTCGACGTCGTCCGCGACCCGGTCGGCTACGACGTGCTCGTCGTCGAGCTCTCGAGCCACCAGCTGCACTACGCGGCGACCTCCGGCGACGGCGCCGTGGTGCCGCTCGCCAGTGCCTGCCTGAACATCGCGGACGACCACCTGGAGTGGCACGGCTCCGCCGAGGCGTACCGCGCGGCGAAGGCAAAGGTCTACGAGCGCACCGTGATGGCGTGCGTCTACAACACCTCGGACGAGGCCACCCGGCAGATGGTGCAGGAGGCCGACGTGGTGGAGGGCTGCCGTGCGGTCGGCTTCACCCCCGGCGTCCCCGCTCCCGGCGACGTCGGCATCGTCGAGGACGTGCTGTGCGACCGGGCGTTCACCGAGGACCGCCGCAACAGCGCGCTCGAGCTGTCGACGATCGCCGACCTCGAGGCCGCCGGGCTCGCCAGCCCGCACATGACCATGAACGTCCTGGCCGCCGCTGCCCTGGCCCGTGCCGGCACCGTCCAGCCGAGCGCCATCCAGTCGGCCGTCCGGGCGTTCCGCGCCGACCACCACCGCACCGAGCTCGTGGCCCAGGCGGACGGCATCGCGTGGGTCGACGACTCGAAGGCCACCAACCCGCACGCCGCCACCGCGTCGCTGGCGTCGTTCGACACCGTCGTGTGGATCGTCGGCGGCCTGTTCAAGGGCGTCGACATCGACGGCTTGGTCGAGCGCTTCGGCCCCGGCGTGCGCGCCGTCGTGGTGATCGGCACCGACCGGACCCCGGTCCTCGAGGCATTCGCGCGACACGCGTCCACGGTCCCGGTGCTCCAGGTGGAGACGACGGACACTGATCAAGTCATGCGCGAGGCGGTCCGGCATGCCGCATCGGTCGCGAGGCCGGGCGACACCGTCCTCCTCGCCCCGGCGGCGGCGTCGTTCGACCAGTTCGGCTCCTACGCCGACCGGGGGCAGCGTTTCGCGGCCGCGGTCAACGAGCACCTGGGAGGAGAAGTCGATGGCGACGACACCGACGGATCTTCCGAACAGCCGTAACGGCCGGACCGCGTCGACCCCACGACGGACCAACGGCGCGATCGTCGCCGTCAAGAACGTCTTCGTCGCGGAGTCCAGCACCTTCTACACGATCCTCGGCGTCACGCTGTTCCTCGTCGTCTTCGGCGTCGTGATGGTGCTGTCCTCGTCGAGCGTCGAGGAGTACGCGGCGACCCACGACTTCTTCGGGGCGGCCTCCCGTCAGGGCCTGTACGCCGTGCTCGGCGTGCCGCTCATGCTCATCGCCAGTCGGGTCCCGACCCGGATCTGGCGGAAGTGGGCGATGCGGCTGCTCGGTGCTGCGCTCGTGCTGCAGCTGCTCGTGTTCACCCCGCTCGGCATCGACATCCAGGGCAACCGGAACTGGATCGGGCTCGGGTCGTTCACCGCGCAGCCGTCCGAGGTCGTGAAGCTCGGCCTGGTGCTCGGCATCGGCGCCATCATCTACGTCAAACGGGACAAGCTCGACGACTGGAAAGAGGTGTTCATCCCGATCGGGATCGCCTCGATGCTCTCGCTCGGCCTCGTCGTCCTCGGCGGTGACCAGGGCACCGCGATGGTCATGCTCATCCTCGTGTTCGGCGCGCTGTACATCGGTGGAGTCCGCGCCCGGCACCTGCTCGTCGGCCTCGGTGCGTTCGCCGTGATGCTGCCCTTCGTGACGATGGCGTCGGCCTCGCGTTCGACCCGCATCAGCGCCTGGTTGTCCGGGTGCACCGACACCAGCCAGTACCAGGACATCTGCTGGCAGCCGGTGCACGGCATGTGGGCGCTGGCGTCCGGTGGCGTGTTCGGCGTCGGCCTCGGCAACTCGAAGGCGAAGTGGTCGTGGCTGCCCGAGGCGGACAACGACTACATCTTCGCGATCATCGGCGAGGAGCTCGGCCTGATCGGCGCCGTCGTGGTGCTCAGCCTGTTCGTGGTGCTCGCCGTCGGCATGATCAAGATCATCCGGCAGTCCCGCGACCCCTTCGTGAAGACGGTCACCGGTGGCATCCTCGCGTGGATCATCGGCCAGGCGCTCATCAACATCGCCGTCGTGCTCGGCCTGCTGCCCGTGCTCGGCGTGCCCCTGCCACTCATCTCGGCCGGTGGATCGGCGCTCATCATGACCCTGGTGGCGATCGGCGTCGTGCTCTCCTTCGCCCGTGACCTGCCCGGCAAGAACGACCCCGGCCTGACGAACGCCCCACTCGGCCGGACCTCCACGAACGGATCACTGCGGTGAGCAAGTACCTCTTCGCCGGCGGCGGCACCGCCGGCCACGTCAACCCCCTGCTCGCGGTCGCCGACCGGCTGACCGAGCGGGAGCCCGGCGCCGAGGTGCTCGTGCTGGGCACCGCCGAGGGCCTGGAGTCCCGCCTCGTCCCGATGCGCGGCTACGAGCTGCTGACGATCCCGCGCCTGCCGTTCCCGCGGAAGCTCAACGGCGCGGCGCTGCGCTTCCCGCAACGCTTCGCGGCGGCGGTCAAGCGGACCGAGCAGATCATCCGCGACCACGAGATCGAGGTGGTCCTCGGGGTCGGTGGCTACGCGGCCGCTCCGGCGTACATCGCCGCCCGCCGCACCGGCACCCCGATCGTCGTGCACGAGCAGAACGCGAAGCCCGGGCTGGCGAACCGCCTCGCCGCGTTCCTCACCGAGCACGTCGGACTGACCTTCTCGAACACGCGCCTGCGCCACGGCCGCGTCGTCGGCATGCCGCTCCGTCGCGAGATCGAGTCGCTCGACCGCCGGGCCGTACGGGCCGAGGGGCTCGCCGAGTTCGGACTCGACCCGGACCGACCCGTGCTGCTCGTGACCGGTGGCTCCTCGGGCGCGCGGAGCATCAACCGGACGATCAACAAGTCCGCCGCCGCCATCGTCGGAGCCGGCTGGCAGGTCCTGCACGTCGTGGGCGCCGCGTCGGACATCGGCCCGAGCGACCTCGACGGGTACCACGTGCTGCCCTACTGCGACCGGATGGACCTGGCGTACGCGGCGAGTGACTTCGTCGTGTCGCGCTCCGGCGCCGGCATGGTGTGCGAGCTGACCGCCGTCGGGCTGCCGAGTGTGCTCGTGCCGTACCCGGTGGGGAACGGTGAGCAGCGCCACAACGCGAAGGACGTCGTCGACGCCGGGGGAGCCGTCCTGGTGGCCGACGGAGAATTCGACCAGGACTGGGTGACGTTCCAGCTGCTGAGCATCCTGCAGGACCGCTCCCGCATCGCGGACATGACCGTGCGGGCGGGCAGCGTCGGCCACCGCGACGGCGCCGACCGGATGACCGACCTGGTCCTCGACGCCGCGAAGCAGGCCCCCAGCACCACGGAGGAACGATGACCATCAAGCCGGACCTGACCCAGCCGATCCCGGACGACCTGGGCACGGTGCACTTCGTCGGCATCGGCGGCGCGGGCATGAGCGGGATCGCCCGGATGTTCCTCGCCGCCGGGCACCGCGTGACGGGCAGCGACTCCCGCGAGACCGAGACGACCGGCACGATGCGCGACCTCGGCGCGACCGTGCACATCGGTCACGACGCCGTGAACGTCGGCGAGGCCGACACCATCGTCGTCACGAGCGCCCTCTGGCCCGACAACCCCGAGCTCCTCGAGGCGCAGCGCCGCGGTCTTCCGGTGCTCCACCGTTCGCAGGCCCTCGCCGCCCTGATCGCCGAGCACCGTCTGGTCGCGGTCGCCGGTGCGCACGGCAAGACCACCTCGACCGGCATGATCGTCACCGCGATGGTCGAGCTCGGTCTCGACCCGAGCTTCGTCAACGGCGGCGTCATCCAGTCCCTCGGCACCAGCTCGGCCCCGGGGTCGAGCGACCTGTTCGTGGTCGAGGCCGACGAGTCCGACGGCTCGTTCCTGCTCTACGACGTCGCCGTGGCCCTGATCACCAACGTCGACGCCGACCACCTGGACCACTACGGCAGCGAGGAGGCCTTCACCGAGGCCTTCGTCGAGTTCGCCGCGAAGGCGAGCGAGCGCGTCGTCATCTCGAGCGACGACGCCGGTGCGAAGACGGTCACGGCCGGCATCCGCCAGCGCGCCGACGCCCCCGAGGTCGTCACGTTCGGCGAGGCCGTCGACGCGGACGTCCGCATCGAGGGCATCACCGAGTCCGCCGGCGTCGAGGTCGACTTCCGCGCCGGGGGTGAGGCGTACCACCTGACCCTCCGCGTGCCCGGCCGGCACAACGCGATCAACGCCGTCGGCGCCTTCGCGGTGCTGACCGGCCTCGGCGTCGCCCCGGCCGACGCGGTTCGCGGGCTCGAGGCGTTCGGCGGCACCCAGCGCCGCTTCGAGCTGCACGGTGTCGAGCGCGGCGTCTCGGTCTACGACGACTACGCCCACCACCCGACCGAGGTCGCCGCGGCGCTCAAGGCCGCCCGCAACGTCGTCGGCGACGGCCGCATCATCGCGATCCACCAGCCGCACCTGTACTCGCGCACCCGTCTGATGGCCGGCGACTTCGCCAAGGTGTACGAGGAGCTCGCCGACCACACGGTCGTGCTCGACGTCTACGGCGCCCGCGAGGACCCGGAGCCCGGCGTGACCGGCGCCCTGGTGCAGGAGCGCTTCGCCGACCAGTCGCGCGTCGAGTTCCTGCCCGACTGGGACGAGGCGGCGGCCCGCGCGGCCGCGGTCGCCCGGGACGGCGACATCATCATGACGCTCAGCTGCGGCGACGTGTACCGGATCATCCCGCAGGTGCTCGGCGCCCTGGGCACCGACGGAGCGTCGTCCCGGTGAAGCGCCCCGAGGGGTTCGACGAGGGGGACGCCCGCAGGGACGCCCCGGCCGAGGGTGCCGACGCGCCCGGGCAGCGTCGTGGTCCCTCGAAGCCGCGGCTCCCGTTCCGCGGACGCGTCGCCGACGACCGGGAGGCCCGTCCCGCGTCCGCCCCGGAAGCGCCGGTCGACGAGACGGTCGACGAGACCGCCGGGTCGACCCCCGCGGATCGGCCCGCCGCCGGCACGTCGGGTCCGCACCGGGACCGCGTCGGCGCGTTCGCCGGAGCGGCCGGACGCCGGTTCGGCGCCGGCCTCTCCACCGTCGCCGACCGCCTGCGCGAGTACACCCCGAACGAGGACCACCGGGACCCGGAGGCCGACCGCCGCGACGCGGGACGCCGAGCGGCCACGAGCGGTGGAGCCGACCACGACGCGACCGTGACCGACGTGCTCGACGCGACCGGGGCCTCCCGGACCGATCAGCACGCCGAGGCGCCCATCGGGGCACGGGTGCGCGCTGCCGAGACCGCCCGCGAGGCGCGCATCGCGAAGCGGCGCCGCCGACTGCTCGAGCGTGCCGAGGTCCGCCGGTTCACCCGCCGCAGCCGGCACCGTCGCGCCGCGTGGATCACGGCGGCCAGCGTCGTCCTGGTGCTCGGGGTCTCGATCCTCGTCGCGGTGTTCTCCCCGCTGATGGCCCTCCGCACGATCGAGGTCAAGGGCACGAACCGCGTCGACGAGTCCGCGCTGCGCCAGGCCCTGTCCGACCAGATCGGCACGCCCCTGGCCCGGCTCGACTTCGACGCGATCAAGCGGGACGTCGCCGGGTTCCCGCTCATCGAGAGCTACGTGACCGAAGAGGCCCCGCCGCACACGCTCGTCGTCACGGTGACCGAGCGCACGCCGGTCGTCGCGGTGCGCTCCGGCAGCACCTTCGACCTCGTCGACCCCGCGGGCATCGTCGTGCAGTCGTCGCCGAAGCGCCCGGCGTCCATGCCGCTCGCCGACATCGCCCGTGCGCGCCTGGGGTCTTCGAGCTTCCGCACGATGACCGAGGTCGTGCTGGCGCTGCCCTCGACGGTCCGGTCCCAGGTGACGCGCGTCGCCGGGTCGACCGCCGACGACGTGACCCTGACCCTGAAGGACGGCTCGACCGTCGTGTGGGGGAGCCCGGACGACTCGGACGCCAAGGCCGAACTGCTCGCCGCGCTGGTCAAGGACCACGCGGCGCGCAACCCGGGCGTCGTCGTCGAGTACGACGTGTCGGCACCGGACAACGGCGTGATCCGCGCCGAGGACTGAATTGCCGGACCTGATCGGCGACACGCGGCGTGGCGGGGCGACACTGCGCCGAACGCACCCGTAGCGTCGAAGCCAGCACCACATCTACCAGCATTGCCCCTGAACTTCAAGTAGAGGTTGAGGGTTCGACCGGAGGCCTGACTGACGTGACCACGAACCACAACTACCTCGCCGTCATCAAGGTCGTCGGTGTCGGCGGCGGCGGCGTCAACGCCGTCAACCGCATGATCGAGCTCGGTCTCCGTGGCGTCGAGTTCATCGCGATCAACACCGACGCCCAGGCCCTGCTGCTCAGCGACGCGGACGTCAAGCTCGACGTCGGCCGCGAGATCACCCGCGGCCTCGGTGCCGGCGCGGACCCCGAGGTCGGCCGTCGTGCCGCCGAGGACCACGCCGAGGAGATCGAAGAGGCCCTCGCCGGCGCCGACATGGTGTTCGTCACCGCGGGCGAGGGTGGCGGTACCGGCACCGGTGGCGCACCGGTCGTCGCGCGCATCGCGAAGTCCATCGGGGCGCTGACCATCGGTGTCGTCACGAAGCCCTTCAGCTTCGAGGGCAAGCGTCGCCAGTCCCAGGCCGAGAACGGCGTCGCGGGCCTCAAGGACGAGGTCGACACGCTCATCGTCGTCCCGAACGACCGCCTGCTCGAGATCAGCGACCGCGGCATCTCCATGGTCGAGGCGTTCGCCACGGCCGACCAGGTGCTCCTCGCCGGCGTGCAGGGCATCACCGACCTCATCACGACCCCGGGGCTGATCAACCTCGACTTCGCCGACGTCAAGAGCGTCATGCAGGGTGCGGGTTCCGCGCTCATGGGCATCGGCTCGTCGCGCGGTGCCGACCGTGCGATCAAGGCGGCCGAGCTCGCCGTCGCGTCGCCGCTGCTCGAGGCTTCCATCGACGGTGCGCACGGCGTGCTGCTGTCGATCCAGGGTGGCTCGAACCTCGGCATCTTCGAGATCAACGACGCCGCGCGTCTGGTGCAGGAAGCCGTGCACCCCGAGGCGAACATCATCTTCGGTGCGGTCATCGACGACACCCTGGGCGACGAGGTCCGCGTGACGGTCATCGCCGCTGGCTTCGACGGTGGCGAGCCGGCCCAGCAGCAGAAGGAACGTCGCTCGAGCTACGTCGACCCGGAGTCGAGCGCCGCGGCGCCCGTCGCTGCCTCGACCGGCGCGATCGAGGACTCCACCGCGTCGAGCCCGTCCTGGGCATCGCAGGAGCACCAGCCGCCGGTGCAGCGCGCCGCCGACCCGGCGTTCGACGACGACGACGAGCTCGACGTCCCCGACTTCCTGAAGTGACCCACCCTTGGTAGCCGACACGCGCCTCCAGGCCTCGTCTCACGACGACGGGCTGGAGGCGCGTGTTGCGTCCGTCAGGAGCGGCATCGCCGACGCGGCGCGAGCCGCAGGGCGCTCGCCCGACGAGCTGACGCTCGTCGTCGTCACGAAGTACCACCCGGCGTCGCTCGTCCGCGAGCTCGCCGCGCTCGGCGTGACGGACGTGGGCGAGAACCGCCACCAGGAGGCGCAGGCGAAGGCCGCCGAGCTGGCGGACCTCGGCCTGACCTGGCACTTCGTCGGGCAGCTGCAGTCGAAGAAGGCCCGCCAGGCCCGGCGGTACGCCCACGTCGTGCAGTCGCTCGACCGAGGCTCCGTCGTCGACGCGTTCGCGCCGACCGAGGCCGAGCCGGAACCGCCGGTCATCGACGGCTTCGTGCAGGTGAACCTCACCGACGACCCCGGCCGAGGCGGGGTGCAGCCGGAGGACGTCGAACCGATGGTGACGCGTGTGCTGGCCGCTGGGACCATCCGGCTGCGGGGTGTCATGGCGGTCGCGCCCCTCGACGAGGAGCCCCGAGCCGCCTTCGCCCGACTCCGCTCGATCTCCGAACAGGTCGTGTCGCTCGAGCCCGGCGCCACCGACATCTCCGCCGGCATGAGCGGGGACTACGCCGAGGCGATCCTCGAGGGCGCGACACACCTGCGGATCGGCACCGCAATCACGGGAAACCGGCCGCCCGCACCCTAGCCTCGTTGCAGGGCACCACGAGCACGAACCCCGGAGGAACCATGGCCAACCCGCTGAAGAAGACGATGGTCTACCTCGGCCTCGCCGATGAGGAACTCGACTACGAGGACGAGCAGCAGGCCGAGCCCGCGCGCCAGCAGGCAGCCCCTGCTCGCCAGGCCGCCGCGGCCGCCCCGGCGCCCGCCGAACCGCAGGAGGCCCCCGCCGCGGCAGCAGCCCCGGCGGCCGCTCCCGCAGCGGCTCCGGCTCCCACCAAGACGCACACCCACCAGCGCGGCGCCCAGGTCACTCCGCTCCGCCGCTCGCACACGACCGCACAGAAGGCGACCCCGGTCCAGGAAATGAACGAGATCCTCACCGTCCACCCGCGCGAGTACAAGGACGCCCAGTCCATCGCCGAGAGCTTCCGTGACGGCATCCCCGTCATCATCAACCTCTCGCAGATGACCGAGGGCGACGCCCGACGCATGATCGACTTCGCCTCGGGGCTGTCGCTCGGCCTGTTCGGCAAGATCGAGCGTGTCACGAACAAGGTCTTCCTCCTCTCCCCGGCGCACGTCGCAGTGAGCGGTGAGCCCGCTGAGGTAGAGTCCGACATCGAGGCGAACTTCTTCGCCCAGTCCTGAGCCGTACCCGGCACACCCGCCCCTGAGCGTCGTCTGACGACGCTCGCCCGAGACGAGCGAGCCCCATCGTGTCCGTGATCCTAGGGATCATCTCCCTCGCGTTGCTCCTGTACTTCTTCGTGATGTGGGGGCGCTTCGCGCTCGACCTCGTGCAGAGCTTCAACCGTTCCTGGCGGCCGCGCGGGGGCATGCTGGTGGTGTCCGAGTTCGTCTACACGATCACGGACCCGCCCATCCGAGCGGTGCGACGGGTCCTCCCGCCGCTCCGCCTGGGGCCGGTCGCGCTCGACTTCGGCTGGACGATCGTGATGCTCGTCGTCATCATCGCCCGGTTCGTGGTCGCTGCTCTGGCACGCAGTATCTGAGCGGACTCCCGTCCGCGACACGCGCCACGCCAGGCGCGGGTCACGGTTCCGCCCCGTCGTCGGTGTACGGTGGTCGGGATCGATGCCCGCTCCGGTGGCGCATCCGCACCGCACGGCGCGACTGGTACATTCGGTCGCACCGCACGCGGTTCCACACGTTCAGCAGTTCTATTGAGGTGACGGCAATGGCTTTGACGCCGGAAGACGTAGTCAACAAGCGGTTCCAGCCGACGAAGTTCCGCGAGGGCTACGACCAGGACGAGGTCGACGACTTCCTCGACGAGGTCGTGGTCGAGCTCCGTCGCCTGACCGCGGAGAACGACGAGCTCCGCCAGCGCCTGCAGGCGGCCGAGTCGGCCCCGCAGTCGACGCAGGCCGAGCAGCCCGCTCCCGCCGCCGAGCCGGAGCCCACCCCGGCCCCGGTCGAGGCAGCACCGGAGCCCGCTCCGGTCGCCGCAGCGGCACCGACCACGACGGTCCCCGCCGACGAGGACACCGAGGGCACCACGAACCTCCTGACCCTGGCGCGTCGTCTCCACGAGGAGCACGTCCGCGAGGGCATCGAGAAGCGCGACGCGCTCATCGCCGAGGGCACGGCCCAGGCCGCTCGCCTGGTCTCCGAGGCCGAGGCGAAGCAACGACAGATCATCGCCGACACCGAGAACACGAACCGTCAGCGTGTCGCGGTGCTCGAGCAGGAGCAGCGCCAGCTCGAGGGCAAGATCGACGAGCTCCGGACCTTCGAGCGCGACTACCGTGCGCAGCTCAAGAGCTACATCCAGGGGCAGCTCTCCGAGCTCGACTCCTCGGGCGAGCAGTCCGGTCTCACCCCGGCGCCGGCTTCGGCGCAGGGCTTCGGCAACTGACGTTGTCGCGACCAGCATCACGAGCGAAGGTCAGTGTCCGCGCGATCGCGGCACTGGCCTTCGCCGCTGTCGTGGTGGTGGCGTTCGACCAGGTCGCCAAGACGCTGGTCGTCGCGAACCTGCCGTACGGCACCCCCGTCCCGGTCCTCGGCGGGGCGTTGCAGTTCCTGTACGTCCGGAAC